>JAOTZA010000390.1 GCA_029861655.1 Acidobacteriota bacterium
TCGGGTGGCGTAACTTGCGCATCGCCATGGCTTCGATCTGGCGGATACGTTCGCGGGTGACGTTGAACGAGCGCCCCACCTCCTCCAGGGTCCGCTTGGGGTCCTCGCCGATCCCAAAGCGCATGCGGACGATCTTCTCCTCGCGCGGTGTCAGGGTCTTGAGAATCTCGGCGGTGTGCTGGGCGAGGTTACCCGAGAGCGCCGACTCGAGCGGCGAGATCGCCGCCCGATCCTCGACGAAATCCTCGAGACGCGCGTCCTGCTCTTTGCCGACCGGCGCTTGGAGCGAGACCGGGTACTGGGCCATCTTCATGACCTCGCGCACCCGAGCGGCGGTCAGATCCATCTGCTCGCCGATCTCCTCCGCCGTCGGCTCCCGGCCGAGCTCCTGAACCAGTGCGCTCGAGGTGCGACCGAGCTTGTTGATCGCCTCCATCATGTGCACGGGGACTCGAATGGTGCGCACTTGGTCGGCGAGCGCGCGGGTGATCGCCTGGCGGATCCACCAGTGGGCGTAGGTCGAGAACTTGTAGCCGCGGCGATACTCGAACTTCTCGACCGCCTTCATCAACCCGATGTTGCCTTCCTGGATGAGATCCAGGAACTGAAGACCGCGGTTGGTGTATTTCTTCGCCACCGAGATCACCAGACGCAAGTTGGCGACGATCAACTGTTCTTTGGCTCGCTCGCACTCCGCCTCGCCGCGGCGGATCGTGCGGATGGTGTCGGCGAGCTCCGGGGCAGTGATACCAAAGCGCGCCTCGAGATCCCGCAGGCTGCGACGGTACTTGCCGATGCGACGGCGGTGAAGAGCCTGAAGCTCGGGGTTGGTATCCCGATCGAGGGCGAGCCGCGCCCGCCGGATGTCGTGCTCGGGCCGCGAGAACTGGGAGTGGATCTCCTTGAGCAGCCCGATCAGCTCGTCGCGCATCCCGAAGGTGTGACCGAGGGACCGGATCTCGGTGCCGATCTTGGCCATCAGCCGGTCGATCTCGCGCTCGATCTGCTGATGCTTCTCGCCGCCGTCGCGGGTTCGCTTTTGCCGCTGGCGGAGCTTGCGGACCTGCTGGTCGTGAGGGGCGAGCCGCGCGAACGCCTCCAACTGTTTGCTGATGCGCGCTTCGGCGCGCTCATCCAGAGTGGGCCCTTCGATCTCGGCCCCGGGCGTAGGGGCTTGAGGGCGAGCGTGTTTCAATTCCTGAAGGCGGAGCAATTCGCGCGATAGCTCGGGATGGGTTCCCAGAGCGACATAGATCAACCATTCGCCGTGTTCCAGGCTGCGGGCGATCTCGAGCTCGCCGTGTCGATCCAGCAGCGGCACCGTACCCATCTCGCGAAGATACATCCGCATCGGATCCCTAGCGCGATCGAGCTGGCGCGCCGGCGGCGCCGCAGGGTCTTCGTGCTCCTTGAACTCTCCCGTCGAGACCTCGACGACGGCCTGGCTTCGATAGCCGTCGGCGCCCTGGATCACCGCGATTCCCTCTTCGGCAAGGGCCTCGAAGACGGGCTCCGGGCCTTCCGCCAGATCGTCCGGCAGCATCTCGGCGATCTCGCCTGAGAGCAGATAGCCCTTCGGCCGACCCAGACCGAGCAGTCGCTTCAGGGTTTTGTCGTTCGGGCTGGTCATTATCGTCGGTATCGATCGCGGACGGCCATAGGCCGGCTCGGCTAGGGGCTGGCGCGCAGGGATGTGAGGGGGCAAGAGGCTCGGGGCCGCTCGCCGAGCCCTCACTGTCACTATATCGTGACCCGGAGCCAAACGCCGATCAATTTTGAACTTCTCGAGAAAGACTTCCTGCCCGAAACAGGCCGCCGCGCGAGCTGATGATCGGTTCGAGGCCTTCCACCAACCGCGAGAGGTCGGCAGGTGGCAGAGCCTGCCGGCCGTCACACAGCGCTTCTTCGGGTCTCGGATGGATCTCGACAAGGAGGCCATCCGCGCCGGCAGCAGCTGCCGCGAGGGCCAGCGGCACCACCAGGCCGCGCTCACCCGCCGCGTGCGATGGGTCGACGATCACCGGGTATTCACATCGTGCCTTGAGCACCGGAATCGCGCTGACATCGAGGGTCGCGCGGGTGGCGGTCTCGAATGTCCGGATGCCCCGCTCGCAGAGGACGATCTGTTGGTTTCCACCCACCCGGATGTGTTCGGCGGCGGCCAGGAGCTCCTCGATGGTGGCGCTCAGTCCCCGTTTGAGAAGGATCGGCTTGTCGAGGGTACCGAGGGCGGCGAGAAGGCTGTAGTTCTGCATGTTGCGAGCGCCCACCTGGATCATGTCGACCTCACCGGCGACACGTTCCAGATCGTCGGTTCGGAGCACCTCGGTAACCACCGGCAGCTCAAACGCGCGGCCCGCGGTGACCAGAAGCTCGACTCCGGGAAAACCGAGTCCCTGAAAGGAATGAGGCGAAGTGCGAGGCTTGAAGGCTCCACCGCGCAGGATCCGGGCTCCAGCCTGACGGACCAGGGCGGCGGATTCCATCATCTGTTGGTGGCTCTCGACCGCGCAGGGGCCGGCCATCAGCACAAACTCCTCGCCACCGACGGCGACACCACCAACGTTGACAACCCTGCGTTCCGGTTTGGCCGGTCCGCTCGCGGGCGACGATTCGCGGAAGCTGTCCAGCGGTGTGACGTCGGGCGTCGTCACCACCTCGGTCGAAGGTGGCAGCGACTCGACCGCCTCGAACTCGCGGCTCGGGTAGCAGCCCAGCACCCGCAGGTAGCTGGTGTGGGAACGGATCTCGTCGAGCGCCGCCGCCACCGGTTCGTCCTCGAGGTTGCCTTTGAAGTCGAGATAGAAGAGGTATTCCCACGGCGAGTCGCGTTTCGGTCGGCTCTCGATCT
>JAOTZA010000095.1 GCA_029861655.1 Acidobacteriota bacterium
CCTGTCGTTGGTTCCCATTGGCTGCTCGATCGTGTTCTCGAGGCCGGTCTACGGCGGCTCGGACTATCTGTTCGAAGTGATCCTGCCCGAGCTGGGGATTCAGACGCGCGAGTTCGGAGCGGGCTCCCCCGCCGACTCGGTAGACACAATCTGCTCCGAGCTCGCGGCCGACGGCGCTCCCTGCCGGCTGATCTTCGTCGAGACGCCTGCCAACCCGACGATGGTCATGACCGACATCGGCGCCATCGTCGAGATCGCCCATCGCCACGACGCGCTGTGCGCGGTCGACAATACGTTTCTCGGGCCTCTCTATCAAAAACCCCTGAGTCATGGCGCCGATCTGGTGCTCTACTCGGCCACCAAATACCTCGGAGGACACAGCGATCTGGTCGCCGGGGTTGCACTGGGCTCCGCTGAACTGATCCAGCGCATCAAACTGTACCGAACGATCCTCGGTACGCCCCTGGACCCCCACTCGGCATGGCTCCTGATGCGGTCTCTGGAGACCGCCAAGCTGCGGATGACCTGCGCTCGAAAAAACGCCGAGAAAATAGCCGTTTGGCTAGCCGGCCACCCAAAGATCGTGAATGTCCACTTCCCGGGCCTGCTCACCGAGGGCCGGCAGAAAGAAATCTACGAGAGCCAGTGCGAGGGGCCCGGAGCCATGATCAGTTTCGAGATCGCCTCCGCGGGCGAGGCGGAGACTTTCGGCTTTCTCAATTCGATCCGGCTGATCAAACTCGCCGTGAGCCTGGGTGGCACCGAATCGCTGATCGAGCACCCGGCTTCAATGACCCACGCTGACGTCCCCAAGGAGAAACAGGCCGCAATCGGTATCACCCCGAACCTGGTGCGGCTCTCCGTCGGGATCGAACACCCTGACGATCTGATCCGTGCTCTGTCGGATGCACTCGAGCGTGTCCCGACGTCACAGAGAAAGACCGGCCCCTCCAAGGCCGCCGTAACCCGGAAGGGGAAATAGCCGTGGACCGATTTCGCACCGTCCTTTGCCCCATCGATTTTTCGGCGCTGACGAAGAGCACCCTCGAGGTGGCTTCACGAATCTGCCAGCGTTTCGGCGCCCGCCTGGTTCTGCACCACAACCAGGGTCCGATACCACCCGATTTCCTGAGCGTTCACTGGATGTGGTCCGAGGAACACGAGCAACACGAGCAACGCAAAGACATCGACGCCGCGGAGTTGTTGCAGCGGTTGTTCGAGACGGTACCCGCCGATGTCGACGTAGAAGCCAAGATCACCCGTGGCCCCCTCGAGAAAGGCGTCCTGTTTCTGGCCAAGACTCTCCCAGCAGATCTCGTCGTCATGGGGAGCCATGGCTGGAGCACTCCGGAGCATCGCTCGGTCACCGAACGAGTCGTCCTCGAAGCACCCTGTACCGTATTGACCATCCGAGACGGGTGCGACCCCGAGAAGCTTTTCGCCACCCGCCCTGGGAAGAGACCTCACGCCCTTCCGGTTCTCGTTGTCGTAGACCGTCTCGACGGTCCCAACGCGGCGCTCGACTTCGCGCTCGCTCTCGCCGAGCGGATGCCGCATGAGTTGGATCTGCTGCATGTGCTCAAACCGACCCGCCCCGACCGGCGAGCGGGGCAACGCGAGCGACGAATCGACGATGCGCGTCAACGGCTCGAGTCCCTCATCCCCGAGCTTCTCACCGGCCGTGCTCGGGTCCACGTGGCCGAGGGCAATCCGGGCCAGGAGATCCTGAACCTGGCTCAGACAACCGAACCGCTCTTCATGCTGGTTGGAGCGCGCAAGAAAACTCTGCTCCGCCGCAAGCGCGCCAAACAGACCAGTCTCGAGGTTCTGCACGGAGCCGAATGCCCCGCCTGGTTTGTTCCGGAGTCGAGCCTACGGCCAAAGCCACGTTAAGCTCCCTGAACTCAGAAAGGAGCAACGAAAGCGCAACGAGTGAGGCACCACCCGTGGGGGTGGTGTGCAGTGAACAAGCTGCCCAGTAGGCTTGTGCCGATTGTGCGCGCCGAAACCGGGCTGGGTATCTACCTTCGGTAGATGCAAGCCTCGAAGAGGTCGGATCGATCATCAAGGCTGACGTCGCGCGCGTCGCTACCCAGGGAGACAGCATGCCAAGACAAGAAGGAATAAGAACCGGCTGGGCCTCGAGAATCAGCCGGCTGGCCATGGCCGCGCTTGTGGCAGAAGCCGTAACCGGCCTGCTGATCACATTCGCGCCGTTCTCGGCGGCCGTAGAGTGGACCGTGCTCCTCCATACGGTCGTTGGGCTGATCGTACTGGTGCCCCTGACCTGGTACACCATCGCCCACTGGGCAGACTACAAGCACTACAGCTTCTCGGATTCACTACTTCTCGGCTATGTCGCAGCGTTCGCCCTGTTGCTTTGCGCACTCTCCGGTGTCGTCGTGACCTGGCAGGGACTCTTCGCACTGCGCATGTCGCCCCTGTGGCGCAACATCCACCTGTACTCCACTTTTGTCGCGCTGCTGGCGACACTGCCTCACCTGGTCCTGGTCTACATACGGCTGGGAAAACGACGCACGGAAGTGCGGGCCGGGAAGCTCGCCGGGTGGTCGCTCGGCGCGGCGGTTCTCATGATCGCAATCGTCGCTCTTTTGCCTCGGGTCTACGGTAGCGTCGAATACGTCAACCAGCTGCCGGAAGACTACAACTTCCTCTACGGCGAGGACCGTCCGTTCGCACCCAGCCTTGCGGTGACCTCGACCGGCGGCGCCTTTGACGCGGAATCGCTTGCCGGGTCCGAAAGTTGCGGCACCTCTCGCTGCCACTCGCAGATCCTTGAGGAATGGAAGCCCAGCGCCCATCGCTACGCGGCCATGGACCCGCTATTTCAAAAGGTCCAGAGCGTCATGGCCGAGCAGAACGGTGCCGAATCGACACGCTACTGCGGTGGCTGTCACGATCCCATCTCCCTCTTTTCCGGCACCAAGAACCTGTTTGTCGAGAACCTCACCGATCTCCACGGCTATCAGGAAGGGATCTCGTGCCTCTCGTGTCATGGCGTGCGCGAGACAGACCTCCAGGGAAATGCCAACTACGTCATGACCCAGCCTTCGACCTATCTGTGGCAGTGGAGCGAGGGCCGAATGGCGAAGTTCGCCAGCGACTTTCTGATCCGCACCTATCCGGACGAGCACCAGAAGCTCTCCAAGCGCATGTTCAAGGCGCCCGAGTATTGCGCCGCTTGCCACAAACAGTTCATCGATCAAGAGGTCAACCGGGTCGGCTGGGTGCAGCTCCAGAACCAGTACGACAACTGGAAAGCGAGCCACTGGTTTGTCGAGGGCGAGCCCGAAAAGACCGTTGAGTGCCGCGAGTGCCATATGCCGCTGGTGGCCTCGACAGACCCGGCGCGAGGCGACGCCGTCGATCACAACCGGCAGGCGGACGACGGCATGCACCGAAGCCACCGTTTTATCGCCGCTAACAGTCTGGTTCCGGCGTTGCTCGAGCTCGAGGGATGGGAAGAGCAAGTGGCGTTGACCGAGCAATGGCTCAAGGGCGAGTTCGAGATCCCGGAGATCCAGGACAAATGGCGAAAAGGACCGGTGATCCAAGTCTCCCTTGAAGTTCCGGACTCGGCCGCGCCTGGCGAGAAGCTCTCGGTCCGAGTGGTCATGACCGCCAACAAGGTCGGGCACGACTTTCCGACCGGACCTCTCGACATCATCCAGAGCTGGATCGAGATGCACATCGAGGATCAGAACGGCAATGAAATCTTCTCCAGCGGCACACGCGACGAAAAGAACTTCATCGAGCCCGGAAGCTTTCTCTTCAAGGCGGAACCGGTCGATCAGTACGGCAATCTGATCGATCGGCATAACCTCTGGGAGATGGTCGGTGTGCGCTATCGGCGGGCTCTCTTCCCGGGTTACTCGGACACCGTCGAATACATGGTCGACTGCCCGAGCGCTCTAACCCCCATGTCCGAAGACGAACGAGAATCCTGGGAAAATCAGGGATTCGATGTGGATGTACCGGCCGAAGAGGGTGAGCTACGAATCGAGGCCCGCTTGATGTATCGCAAGGTGGACCAGTTCTTGATCAACTTTCTTCTCGGAGAGGACTCGGGGCTTACGGCTCCGGTCGTCGAGATGAGCCGCCAGACCGCCATCGTTCCAATTCGTTCAAGGACCGCCGCGACCGGGAGTTCGAGCCGTTCGGTAGGCGCCGGCGGTTGATCGAGTGCCGGGGGGCAAGATGGATTCGACTCGACCTAGCCTGCGTCACTCACGGCCGCTCGAGCAGATTGTCGAAAGCGTTTGTCAGATCGGGCCGGACGCAGGGGCGAGTAACGCTGGCATACTTACGGTATGTCGAGGATCGAGAACCGAGTATCGGCCCGAGATGGCGAACGATCTCGGCCAGATGCCGAGTGGCTCGTGAGTGATGCAGGCTAAAGTAGGGCGTCGCAAGAAACGGTTGCGACGCGTCGTCTGGCTCATTGTCGCGGCGTCTGTCACCGCTGTCGTAGCGGGGCTGGGGATCTGGCTCTCGACACGACCGGAGACTCGCACACCGGGCGAAGACCTTCCGGAGATAACTGCTCGGCTGGCTCTGGACCTGCCCGCTGACGCCCCGCTGCCGCACTTCGCCGATGTGACGAGCGCCGCCGGGCTGGGGGACTTTCGTGCCTTTACCGGCGAGCGCACTTCCCAGCTCCCAGAAGACATGGGAGCGGGAGCCGCCTGGGGCGATTTCGACAACGACGGTGACGACGATCTCTTCCTGGTGAGCGCCGGCGGGTCTCTGGAACTGACAGAGCAAGAAATCGCCCAGTCCAAGCTCTTCGAAAACTTGGGTGACGGGACATTTCGCGAGTTCGGCGGCTTCCCGGAAACTCGCATCCATGGCATGGGAGCCGCCTGGGGCGACTTCGACAGCGACGGGCGGCTCGATCTGGTGGTGAGCGGCTACCGGGCTCTTCTGCTTTTCCACAACAACGGAGACCGGTTCGTACTCGATCCATCTCTCGCCGCGCCCGATGGCTACTGGGCCGGCGTCGCCTGGTCCGATTTCGACAACGATCTCGATCTCGATCTCTATGTCTGCGGCTATGTCGACTACAAGGTCGACGACGCCAGCCGCAGGCGATTCTCCGACCAGTACGGCCAGGCCGTTCCCTACACGCTGAACCCGGCGTCTTTCGAACCGTCGCCAAATCTGCTGTTTCGCAACCGTCTGTCAGAGAGCGGCCAGCCGGACTTCGTCGAGGAGGCGGTGGCCCTGGGAGTCTCTAACCCCGGTGGCAGAAGTCTCACCGCGCTGTGGCACGACTTCGACTCCGACGGCCGACAAGATCTCTATGTCGCCAACGACATTTCGGACAACGCTCTTTTCTTGAACCTCCCAGCCGGTTTCGAGGACTCGGGTCTCGCCGCCTGGGTGGCCGACTACCGGGGCGCGATGGGGCTCACTGCCGGCGACTGGAACCGCGACGGCGACGACGATCTCTTTGTCACCCATTGGGTGGCGCAGGAGAACGCCCTCTACGACGCGCGGCGGCTATCGGCGACCGAGACCTCGACCGGAGCCCTGGTCTTTTCGGACCTCGCGGCGCCTCTGGGTCTTGGCCAGATCGCTCTGCAATCGGTGGGTTGGGGAACCGAGTTCGCCGATTTCGACTCCGACGGCTGGCTCGACGTGTTCATCGCCAACGGTTCGACATTCGAGACCACCGAATCGCCCAAACGGCTCAAACCCCAAAAGCCGTTTCTGATGTGGAATCGGCAAGGGCGCACCTTTCACGACATCGCACCGCTTGCCGAGTCTCTCTCGGAGCCATGGGTCGGACGCGGTCTGGCCACTTCGGATTACGATCAGGACGGCGACCTCGATGTACTCGTCATGGATCTCGAGCGCGGACCCCGGCTGCTGCGCAATAACTTGGAGGACATGGGCAACTGGCTCGAGATCCGATTGCGCCGGCTGTCGGAGGCCGATGGTTTCCCGGGAGCGATCGAGGGAGCGACCGTCACCGCCTGGTTGGGCGACGTGCCACTGCGCCGGTCGCTAACCCGGGCGTCGTACCTTTCCCAGAGCAGCCACACCTTGCACTTCGGATTGGGCGCCGCGGCGAATGTCGACCGCATCGAAGTGGCCTGGCCGGGTGGTGAGACCGAGTCCTACTCGGGTGTTTCTTCAAACGCCATCTGGCAGATCACCGAAGGCGAGACAGAGCCACGGCGGATTTCGGGAGTCGGCGCCGTTTCTCACTCGGCATCGGCACCTCCGGCCGGAGATCGCGAGCGTCTGATCGAGTTCTGGTCCAAGCAGCGTGCCGCTATGGACGCCATGAAGCGCGACGGCGACACCGAACGCGCGCTGACCCTCTTCCAAGAGGCCCTCGCCCTCAACCCGGAGCACGGTGACTCCCGTTACTACCTCGCCAATCTCCTCGCCGACAAGGGACAAACCAAACAGGCGCTCGCCGAACTCGACGTACTCACCAGGCAGAACCCCCTGAGCCACCGCGGTTATCGCCAACGCGGCATCCTGCTGGCACTCTCCGCGCAATCCGACAGGGACCTAGCGGCGGCGGAAACGGCGCTCGAACGAGCCCTCGAGATCAACCGCGAAGAGACCGGAGCGCTGCTGGCTTTGGGTGAGGTCGCCCTCCTCCGCGGCAACCCACGCCTCGCTGACGAACGGCTCGCGCTGGTCCTGCAGAGCAACCCGCGAGCCGTCGGCGCCCTCTTCTTACGTGGATACGTCGCGTGGCTCCAAGGAGACGAGACGGCGGCTGGGCGATTCTTGGAACAAGCACGCACCGCGCTCGGCCCCGAGTGGAAACCCGAGGGGACGACGGCCGAGGGCGATGTCGCGGTCCGGTCCCATCAGGAAACCAGCCCTTTGTCGCGGTTCTGGGAAGAGTGGGATGGACAGGCGGAGGCCGCAACCGCTTTTGCTCCGTTGCGATCTTTTCTCCGCTAATTCTGGGACTGTCCCCTGAGCTCCAATCAGAGCGCCTGGGCCGCCTGGACTTCGCCGATCCACTCCGCTACTACTGCTTGAACCAGCTTCCGGTCCACACCGGTCGACAAGGCCTGATCGGAGAAGTCGCGAATCTCCTCGGGACCTACCCCCGCGAGACGCAACTCCGCTCGCGTCGCCGCGACGAGCGCGAGTGGATTGTCGCTGCGCACTCGAACCCGCAGATCGGGGTATCTGGGCACGCTCTCGCCTCCTGGAGGGTCTTCGTTACTCGGCGGCTTCTTCGACATCCAGATCTTCTCCGAATACCTCTCGCGCCTGCTGGCGCAAACGCTCCCGTGCCGATTGCACCTCATTGAGGGCGTCCTTGAGCCTCTCGAGCTCGTCGGCTCGCACGTTGAGGCCCTCGCGGATAAAGAGGGCCGCGGCCTCGGACCGGCTCTTGACCGCCCCGGTCTGGACCCAGTCATCGAGCGCGGCCGAGGTCTCCGTGTCCACCCGAACCATCACCACCTGGTCACGGGGTGTCTTGCTCATCTCTTCGACCGAGCTCTTGAGCCCGGGCGCCACCGCCACCACCTTGACGCGGCTGTCTCCCTTCGGCCACTCCCAGGTCGAGGCCTCGCCGGCCAGATCTACCTCGATGCCGGCTTTTCCCAGCTCGTCCTGGACCATTCCGAGGATTCCGTCCAGATCGAATCCCGTTTTTGCACCTGTCTTGGTTTTTCCCGGCATCAGTGTTACCTCTTCATGTATTACGCATTACACGCTACATGGTTTCACCTTCTCTGTCAAACAGAACCTCTTGCAAAGGTCGCGCCCGGTGTCCCTAGCGCGATTCGGGAAGCCAAATCAGAGTGGCCACAGTCGCGGCACCATCAGAAGGATGATGACGAAGGTGATCGCCGTCAGGATCGTCCCAGCCTTGACGAAGTCACGGAATCGGTAGTTGCCGGGGCCAAAAACCAGCAGACAGGCCGGCTCGAAGGGCGTGAAGAAGGAGAGCGACGCCGAGAGCGTGACCAAGACGGCAAAAGTTCGTGGGTTCAAGTCGAGGCTCGCCGCGGTCGACAGCGCCACCGGCAACACGACCAGAGCCGCAGCGGCATTCGACAATGGCTCGGTGAGCGCCATGGTGAGAAGCGCGATCAGCGCCAGAACCGCGTAGATCCCGAATGGCAGCGCAAACTCGACAATCTTCTCGGCGAGGTGCTCCGCGGCGCCGGTTTTCTGCATCGCCAGCCCGACGGAGGTCATCCCACCGATCAAAACCAGAAGTCTCCACTCCACCAGCTCGTAGACCTTGTGGAGCTCGACGCAGCCGGCAAGAGCCACCGAAAGTGCTGCAAGGAGCAACGCTACCGAGAGAGGAGCCAGTTGCGAGGTACCGACGGCGACACCGACAAGCAGCGCCGCGGCGGCGAAGATGCCTCTCCTCCTGCGGAAAGGCAGATGAGGCACTTCTCCGAGGCGCCAGAGGTCCTGCCGCTTCTCCATCTCGCGCAGCCGCTTGCGGCGGCCTTGCAGCATCAGAATGTCGCCCACTGCGAGTTTCAGGTTGCCTATCTGAGTCGCCAGCACATGACCGCGGCGATAGACCGCGAGAAGCGAGAGGCTGCGGTCGCGGCGCAGCTCGAGCTGGCGTGGGGTCCAACCGGCGAAGGTAGACGACGGCATGACCATCGCCTCGATGATCTCGGTGTCTTCCGCCACTGGGTCGGGGTTCCCCGACCAACGCTCGGTCTCGAACCCCAGATCGGCACCTTCGGTCGCACGCATGAGGAGGTCCCGCGGTCCGTGGACGATCAGTAGATCTCCGGGCTCGAGTCGGCTATCGCCGCGCGGAAAGATCTTCACACCCGACCGCACGATGGCCAGAATCGTCAGACCCTCGCTCGAAAGGCGGGTCTCGCTGAGCAAGGAGCCGCCGAGCTTGGATTCCTCCGGCACGTGGAAGGTCGCCAAGTAGTCACCGATCGGCTGGCGGTCGCGAACCGTGGCCGCGCCGCGCTCAGGCAGGAACCGATGCCCTATGAGCGTGAAATAGAGGATACCGGCGGCGACGGCGGCCAGACCTACCGGGGTGAACTCGAAGAGAGAGAACGGTTCGAGCCCCAGCCGGGTGATCATTCCGCTCGCTGCGACATTGGTGGACGTGCCGATCAAGGTGCAGGTCCCGCCCATGATCGAGGCGTAAGCAAGCGGCATGAGGAGCCGCGACGCGTTCAGGCCCCTGCGCTCGGCGACCTCGATCGTCGCCGGCATCAGCACGGCCGTGGCATTGGTGTTGTTGATCACCGCCGACATCCCAGCAGCCAGACCCATGAGCACCGTCAACAGACGACCCGGTGAGTTCCCGGCGCGTGTATGGATGAGGTGACCCACCTGCTCCATGACTCCTGTCCGGAGAAGCGCTCCGGACAGCACGAAGATCGATCCCAGGATGATGATGATCTCGTTGGCGAAACCGGCGAAGGCCTCTGTCGGTGAGAGAACACCGGTCAAAATCAGGACAGCGAGCACCAGCAGGGTTACGATGTCGACGGGAAGCCATTCCTTGATAAAAGCGACCATCGACGCCACCAACAGGCCGAGGACGAGTGCGATCTCCCAGGTCATCGAGGGCCATTATGCTCCACGGACAAGGGTCTCGAGCCACTACCTCCCAAC
This sequence comes from Acidobacteriota bacterium, assembly GCA_029861655.1. Lineage (GTDB taxonomy): Bacteria > Acidobacteriota > Thermoanaerobaculia > Multivoradales > JAHEKO01 > JAOTZA01. Next base: position 9,622 of record JAOTZA010000095.1, read on the forward strand.
GGAGCCATCGGGGACACGGTGAGCCGGCCGGAGTTTCGGGCCTCGCGCGGAACCGGCGCGAGCTTGGCGGGGTTCTTTATGACCTCCGGCCAGAGCGAGCCAACCAGATCTCCGCGGTTGGCTTAGGACGCCGGACGGTTGACGGCTTTTCTCGCCTCGATCGCCGCCTGCCGAACCTTCAAACTCGGATCATCCTCGGCGAGCCGTTCGAACAAAGGAAGGGAGTCCTTGCCCCGCAGCACGGCCAGGGCCCGGACGGCACTGATCATCGTGTCTTGCTGTTGCTCGGCTGTGATCTCTGGAACCTCGGCCAACAGACGGCGATCGACCATCTGCTCGAGAACCGGGACACCGGCATCGCTTTCCAGGCGCGCCAGCGACAGCGCCGCGTTCCAGCGCACATCGGCAGTACCGTCATCCAGCAGCGCCTCGAGACGCGGCACCGAAGCTCGATCTCCCAACTCGCCGAGCGCAAACGCGGCCGTCTTGCGGATCCCCGAGTCGGAATCGCTCAACGAATCGATCAGCGCCGGCGTGGCTGCAGGATCGCCGATTGCTCCCATCGCCCAGAGCAAATAGATGCGGGTCTGCGAGTCATCGCTGGCGTCGAGCGCGTCGCTGAGAACAGGAACCGCCAGAGGGTCTTTTGTGTATCCCAGAACCAGGGCGAGATAGCGCTTGATCTCGATGTCTTCGGCGGTTTCGAACAGATCGCGCAACTCCTGCTTTACGGCCGGCTGCCCGTCGAGCGCGGTCTCGTCGGCGATCAGGACCTTCGCAAGCTCATAGGCCGCCTGGGCCCGCCTCGGTTTCCACGAAGAACGCAGATCGTTCAGATAGTCGCCGACCTCCTGCCGGTCGTAGGCCAGCCAGCCAAAGCCCACAAAGACGCCAACGCAAACAAGGACGACCAGCAGCGGCACCAGAAACAGACCAAAGAAAGCCCGCAGAGGACTTTCACGGATCTCGGGATCGTCGATCTCGGGTACTTCCTCACCGAGGGTGTCGAGCGGGCTCGTCTCTTCGTCTGAGAATCCTTCCACCATGACGGGGCCGGAGCTTACCGCGTGAGCGGTGCGGAGT
>JAOTZA010000391.1 GCA_029861655.1 Acidobacteriota bacterium
TGCTGGATTCGTGATCGATCGGGAGAGAGTTTCTCGGCTCGTCTGAGCATCTTCGCGGCCGCCTCCGGCTCACCGCCCACATAGAGCTGACGGCTCTCTTCAAGAAGGCTCAGGTACTTGCTGTCAGGGGGAACCGCAGTCACGGAGTCCTGCTGGGCGGAGCGAGCGGATCCATCCGGTCGCGGCAGGAAGTAGAGACCCGCAGCGACCGCCAGACCGAAGAGGACCGGAAGCAGCACCCACCCCACACGGCTCCCCGATCGCGCCACCGGCGCGCCCGCGTCCGCCCGGCTCTCGACAGCCGGAGGCTCCGTTTCGATGATCTGGCCTCGAGAACCGTCTCCGTTCAGGACTACCGCATCCGCGAGTAGATCGTCCTCCAGATCCGTCAGCTCTCCGAGAAGGGGGGTCGGCACCGTGTGGCTTCGCTCCGCCTGTTTGTCGACATACCGGTTCAGGGCTGCGGCGAGTTCGCCGGCCGTCTGGAATCGGTGCTCGGGATCTCGAGCCAAAGCCATGCTCACGATGCCGTCGAGCTCTCTGTCCTCGCGGGACCGCAGCCGAGAGACCGGCAACAATGTCCCGGCGGCAATGTTCCGCAGGAGCTCGGCGACGCTGTCTCCCGAAAACGGCGGCTGCCGCGTGAGCATCTCGTACAGAACCGCTCCGAGAGCATAGACGTCGACCCGGTGATCGGTTTCCAGGCCGAGGACTCTTTCGGGCGCCAGGTAGTTTGGAGAGCCGAGTCGCTCGAGATCGTCGGAGAGGTCTTCTCCCGAGAGGCTTGCGATACCAAAGTCGGTCACGCGCACGCTATGGTCGGAAGCCACCAGGATGTTGGAAGGCTTGATGTCCCGATGCACGACGCCCAGCGCATGAACATGATCGAGTGCCGCTGCGACCTCACGCACCACTCGCGCGATGAACTCGAACGGCAACGGCTCAGGATCGGCCAGCCGCGCGGCAAGATCGGTGCCTTCCACGTACTCCATCGCAATCGACACCCTGCCGCGGCCGCCTTCGGCGTCACGGATATCCAGATCGTGTCCGATGACGTCATAGACAGCAACGATCCCGGGATGGGAACAGACACCGGACTCGTGATCTCGACCGAGCAGGCAATGACGGTAGACCTCAAGCCTCTCGCGTGCCGCCCCGAGCTTTGGAGACAACGTCTTCAGGGCAGCGACACGGCCGCTTTCGAGTTCGCGACCCAGAAAGACCGTGCCACAGGACCCTCGACCGATCTCGCACTCGATCTCGTAAGGACCGATGCTGCGCCGTACGCGTCGCACCGTCTCTTCGGTGGATTTTTTCGCTGAGAGGGCAGCGGACATTTAGACACCTTCGACGCCGCCGGAAGCGAGATCGACGTAGCCAAGAAATACCATCCACCCCGCCCAAAGGCAGTGAAATCCTCCACGTTTGCGGCGATGAACCGCTGAGCTTCTATGCCCGGCCCGTCGGCGAAGCCTGATCGTGGCACCTTCCGAGGCTGACAGCACGCACCAAAGGCCCGGCGACGAGAAGACCCGTTGTCAGGGCGAGCGCACCGATCCAGCTCATCCCGGGGGCGGGTAGACCCAAGGACGCCGCCACGGCCCGCGCCACGCTCGCCAGTCCGAGCAGCAGGGTGATACCAACCACCAGGGAGAGGAGCGTATTCGAGATCGTCCCATTGAGCCCGGCGCGGCCGACGATCCGTCGATCGTTCACCGCAACCAGGAGAAAGGCCGTCGCCAACGGCAGAACGATACCGTTTAGCGCTTGCGCCAGGACGATCACCGGAACGGGCCGGACACCACTGAGACCAAACGCGGCACCGGTCGCGAGAACCCCGAACCAAACGCCACGATAGCGCCAGGAGCGCCGGGCCCAGTGACCCGGCTCGGAGGGCCGCGCAAAGAGACTGCGCGCGGTCACCGCGGCGGCAAGGGGCGCCGTGACCGCCGATGACAGACCGGCCGAGAGGAGACCCACGGCAAACAGACTCGCGGCCCAACCACCGAGCCTTTCCGCGATCACCGAGCTCAGAGCGGCGAATCCGAACCCTCCGTCGATCGCCGTGCCGACGACGAGGACTGCCATCGAGATGAGGCCACCGAGTACTACCGCGACGGCGATGCCAAAACGAAGTTCGCCAAGCTTCTGACCAGCCGCGATCCCCGAACCCAAAAACAAGTTGTAGGGAACAACCGTCGTCCCCACCAGACCCAAAGCCAGCACCCCAGAGCCGTCTGGCAAAGTCGGCAGGAACGCCCCGCGCAAGAGCTCACCGACGGTGGGGAGAAGCGGCACCGCGGTCAGCAGGAAAGCGATCCCCATCACCGCGACGGCACCGCTCAGAACCTGCGCCACCCGCGCCGGGCTGTTGAACCAGAGGAGAAGTCCCGCCACAACAACCGAACCCAGGGTCAACACCGGCTGCGGCCAATCGATGGCGAGCCGCGCGCCGGCGACTCCTCCCAGGATATTCCCGGCTTCGTAGGCGGCGCAGCCTAGGAGGATCGCTCCCGCAACCAGAGCCAAGATCATAAGACGTCTCCAGCCCATCGGATACCGTCGGCCGAGAGCTTCACCCAGGTTGAGCCCCGAAACCACGGTGAGACGAGCGGCCGCCTCCTGCAACACCCAGCACGCCAGGGTCGAGAAGACGAGAGCCCAGAGCAGCGCTACACCGAAGCCGGCGCCGGCGGAGGCGGCGGTGGTGACAGTTCCTGGACCGATGAAGGCCGCCGCTAGCACCGACCAGAAGACCACCGAGAGTAGTTTCTTCATTCGGTCTTCATCCGGACACCCCGAAACCCCCTCCCCCCGGCGGTTCTAGAACCAGCCGAT
>JAOTZA010000392.1 GCA_029861655.1 Acidobacteriota bacterium
CGGACGATTGCGTCGGTGGGGGTTTCGAGACCCGGGTCGGGAACCGTTTCGTAGCTGAGCTGCTCGACTCCCTGGAAAATGATGGCACGCATCTGCGCCATTATCCCGAAACAAGGCCGGAACGCCGCCGGAGTCTCTGCAGGGAGTCTTCTCAAGGAGACTACGCGCTACTCGGACTCCGGCGACCTGGAGGCGTGCGCCTCGGTTTCCCTCGCGCCGGATCTGCCCGGACTCCACAGTTCCATGCACTGCGCTCGGTCAAACGTCCCTGTTGAGCCTCCGGCTGCGTCCCGGCCCGGTCTGATTTTCGGTCGACTGGGCACAAGCGGCCGGGCTGGGTGGACCGCCGGCCGGACTCGCTCGGATCGGATCTGCGTCGTGGGGAGGCGCCGTGTTCTAACCAAGAAGGCCAAGCGGTGTTCCTGGAACTGCGCACCGCAAGCGTCGCGGAGCGAGCCTCTCTGCGCTCGCGAAGCGACGGCTTCGGTGCGGACCCACTGAACCGCCCGGGATCGGTTAGGATTCTGAGCCCATATGACGACAGCAACAAGTTCTACGTTTTCCGAACGCATCGAAGAGGCGCGCCGGCACCTCGATGCGCACACCCGCGAGATGGTCGCGTGGCACTTCTCGCCCGAGACCGGCTCACCTTTCTGGCTGGACTACGCCCAGAAACTCCCTTTCGACCCGCGGGAGAAAGTCAAGAACTACCGGGACCTCAAACATCTCGGCCATTTCGAGGACGAATGGCTGCGTGGCGGTCCGGTGCGCCGCTGGGTGCCCAAGGGACTCGAGGGCCAGCCTCTCTACGTGTTCGAGACCGGCGGCTCGACCGGTTTGCCGAAATCACGGGTCAACATCAACGACTTCCAGATTGACTACGAAATGTTCTCCGGCGGACTCTCGGACGAAACCTTCCCCAAGGGAAGTGATTGGTTGATGCTGGGCCCGACCGGTCCACGCCGCCTGCGGCTCGCGATTGAGCACCTGGCCCAACATCGAGGCGGGATCTCCTTTCACGTCGATCTCGACCCGCGCTGGGTCAACAAGATGATCAAGGCCGGAGATCACCAGGGTCTTCAGAGCTACAAGGAACACGTCACCGACCAGGGCCTGAAGATCCTCCGCGGACACGACAACGTTCGCTGCCTCTTCACCACCCCAAAACTCCTCGAAGCCCTGTGCGAGAAAATATCGCTCTCGAAGGCCGGCATTACCGGCATCTTTTGCGGCGGCACGGAGATGAATGCGCAGTTCCATCGCTTTGCGCGCGAGGAGCTGGTGCCCGGAATCGATTTTGTGCCCACCTACGGCAATACACTGATGGGACTCGCTGCCTGCAAGCCCTTTGACCCGGCGAAGCCCGACTACACGATCACCTACTACCCACCGGCACCGCGGGCGATCTTCGATCTCGTCGACCCCGAAGACCCGGACAAAGTCGTTGACCACGGCGAGACCGGCCGGGTGATGCTCACCACCCTGACCAAGGAGTTCTTTATGCCGCGCTTTCTCGAGCGCGACGAGGGGGAACGAGCGGAGCCGATCGAACTCTATCCCTGGGACGGGGTGTCGAACCTCAGACTTTTTACCCGCTTCGAAGAATCCGTCGTCGTCGGCGTCTACTGATCCGGGCTCCGTGCAGCAAGCCTCGACGCACTGCGGACGCGGTTACTCGCCTGCCTCGACCGGTTTCTCTTTCTTCATCATCGCCCCCTCCTCGAGCGCAAACAGCCTGTTGCGCGCCAACACGAAGAGAGTTCCTTCATGGGCCACCGCAGTGGTGTACACCGCTGCACCCATGTTCTGATCCTCGGCGAGAACCTCCGGCTCACCGTCCTTGCCCTTCCCCTCTTTCAGGACCACGATGTCGCCATCTTCGTCACCGAGGTAGATCTTGCCGTCGGCCACAAACGAAGAGCCCCAGATGGCTGCAAAGGCGTCGTAGGTCCAGTAGTGCTCACCGGTCTGGGCATCCAGGGCATAAAGAAAGCCCGAGAGGTCCGCTATGTAGACGATGTCGTCCTTGATCGAGGCAGAGGAGATCGTACGGTTGAAGTCCTCGCCGTCACGACTCCAGACCTTGGCTTTGTCCGTGACATCGCCTGAGAGGGTCGTGTCGATCGCGTAGAAGTGACCCGGCGCCTCACCATGCTCCGGGTCTTGGCCGACACCGACATACGCCTTGTCGTCGTAGATCACCGCCATCGAAATGATGTTGTTGCGCGTGCCGGCACCCCCCAGTCTCCAGAGGGAGTCCTTGGGATTGGCGTCGAACTTCCACAGGATCTTGCCGGTCTTGGGCTCAAAGGAGTAAACCCAACCGTCACCGGCGGGAAAGAGCAGCTGCTCGCGACCCTTGATCTCGGCATAGCTGGGATTTGACCAGGTGCCGTGAAGCACCTTCTCGTCCGGCGTCGCGTCGTCCCACACCAGTTCCCCAGTGTTCTTGTCGATCGCCACCAACGACGGCGCGTAAGGCGTAGGCACGTTGATGTGCGCCTCGTCGACACCGGTGCCGGTGGAGGCGAAGATCAGATCACCGACCACGAGCGGCGAGCCCGCCGCCAGGTTGTGCGGGAAAACGTCGAGCTCGCCCATCAGGTCGTAGACCCAGACCACATCGCCATCGATCTCCGAGGTGTCGGCTTCTTCTTTGTAGGGGCCGTCGTTCTCGCCGTCTCGAAAACCCTCGCTATCGATCGCCACCACCTGGGCGCGGTTCGACACGTAGTACAGGCGATTCCCCTCGACAACCGGTGTCGAGCACACACCCTGGAGCGGCCAGTCGTGAAGCTTCGACTCGGGGAGCTTGGTGTGGGTCATCTGCCACAGAA
>JAOTZA010000096.1 GCA_029861655.1 Acidobacteriota bacterium
CGGGGGTTTGCTCGCGACCGGCAAAGTTCCGGCAGGTGAACGCAACTATCAGCGTTTCAAGAACGGAATCGCTCCCGGCCTCCAGGCTCCGCTGGGCGACGGACGCACAAACCCGCTGGCGGGTCTACACCCGTATCGTCTCCACCGTGCGTATCTGGCGGCGTCCAGTTTTCCGGCAAGTGTGCTCGAAGTGCTTCCGGCGAGGGTGCTCGAGACTGAACTCCAGATGAAGGGCGACAGCCGCTCACCGGATGTAGCCCTCACCGCCCTTGTCGTTCATCTTGCCGACCGTCACGGCAAGAGAGACTGATCTTCAGATCTCTGCTGGAACCCGCAGCTCATCCCCGGCCCGTGCGCTGGCGGGGAAAGCCGTAGCTCAGCCGGAGCCTACGAGCCTGTTCGAGCACCTGGTCGCCGTGGCGGGAGGAGAGATAGTCGCGCCGGCCATAGAGCTTTCGATAGGTTTTCTCGAGCGCCGGGAACTCGCGTTTGATCCACGGCCAGAATCGAGCCCTCGCAGCCTGCTTCAAGAACAGGGCGCTTGCCATAACGTCGAACGCACCGCCGTCGCGCGCCGCCTCGAACAGTGGCTCGAGCTGGTCTTCACCGTCGTTGATTCCCGGCATGACCGGCATGCAGAAGATGCTGGTCGCAATTCCCGCCGCCGTCAGTTGGCGAAGGGTTCGGAGTCGCGCTTGCGGGTCGGGAGCCCTTTGCTCGATGCGTCGAGCCAGACCGGGGTCGAGTGTAGTCAGCGTGAGGTGAACCGTTACGGCGTGTTTGCGATCGAGCTCGACCAGGAGATCGAGATCCTCCAGGATGAGAGGTGATTTCGTGGTGATCGAAACCTGCAACCCTTCGGCCCCCCGCAGAACTTGGAGGATCGACCGTGTGACCCGGTAGTGGCTCTCCGCGGGCTGGTACGGGTCCGTGGCCGTTCCGATCGAGATCGGCTGGTGGCGCAAATCGGTCTTGCGTAGCTTTCGCTCGAGCGACTCCGCGGCGCCTTGTTTGACAAAGATCCGCCGCTCGAAGTCCTTCCAGCTGCTCAACTCGAAGAAAGAGTGCGTGTAGCGCGCATAGCAGTAGGTGCAACCGAACTCGCAGCCGCGGTATGGATTGATGGTCCAGACAAAGGGCATCCGCGGGTTGAGGCAACGGTTGAGGACGTTACGCACCGACAATTCGTGGTATTCGACGCCGCCTTGGGAGCGGATCGCGGCGGCGTCGGGGTCTGGGCGGCCGAGTGGTTGGAGGACTGGAAGCAGCGGGAGTGTGGCTTGGTGGCTCATTTACGCCTTATTTTCACCTATCGGCGTAAACTTGTCAAGAGGCCCTGAATCAGGGGCGTGCGGCGAGCGCCGAAGAGCCGCAGGGAGGCCTGCCGGCCCATCGCAGCCCGGTGGATGCCCGGGAGGAACGCTGTGAGCCCGCGGCTAGAGCCTTATTCCTGAGCTTCGAGCGACCCCAACCAGTCGATGATCGCCTGCAGTTCCTCGTCGGTGCCCTTGAAGCCTTTTGAGTGCGACTCGCCGTCGAGATCGGCTTCCTTACGCAAGTAGGCGGCGATCTTTGCGAACTCGACTTCGATCTTGCCACCGAGCTCCGGGCCCTTCATTTTCTCGGACTTGGTCTTGGCCTCGATCTCAGCGGCCGGCACGCCGTGGCACATGTTGCACTTGTGGGTGTCGACAAAGAGCGCTTTGGCCTTGGCCGGCTCTACTTTCGTTTCTTCACCTGCGGCCAGAGGAGCGCCTGAGCTCGCCACTCCCACGATCGTTGCGAAAACGACCCATACCAGACCAGAAGAGAGAAATCGTTTCATCTTGGTTGCTCCCTATATGAGATTCGAGGTCCCGCTCCTGCGGGACCCGGCGGCGGCCGTTTCCTCGTGCCGCTGCAAGGGCAGCTTATGGTCCCTTTCCGGCTCACCGGATCACCCGCTGGGGTAGGTTGTAGTCCGTGGCGGCGGGACCGGGGCGACGGCTAGAATCCGGCAATGCCCGAGTTACCCGAGGTCGAGGTCTTGCGCCGCTCGCTCGAGCCGCATCTGGTCGGACGCCGTATCGAGAGGATTCGTGTCCGCCAGCGCGGCTTGAGGGAGTCGATCCACCCCCAGGGCCTCGGACGCGCGTGTTCCGGCAGAGTCATCGACGGACTCAGGCGGCGCGCCAAGTACCTGCTGATCGATCTCGAGCGCGCTCGGACGCTGGTGATCCATCTGGGGATGAGCGGCCGGGTCACCGTGGCGCCGGCCGGTGTGGAAACAGAGGATCACGAGCATGTGAGTTTCTTTCTGGATGACCGGACAAAGCTTCGCTTCCGCGATCCGCGCCGCTTTGGCCTGGTCTTTGCCGTGCCGACCCACAAGCTGGCAGTTGATCGACATTTCTCACATCTGGGCCCCGAGCCACTCGATTCGACGTTTGATGGCGGCACGCTGGCAGCCGCGGCGGTGGGCAGACGGGGACCGGTCAAAGGCTTCCTGATGAATGCCGAAGTCGTCGTCGGCGTGGGGAATATCTATGCCTGCGAGGCGCTCTACCGAGCCCGGGTCCATCCGGCACGATCCGTTGCGCGAATCTCGAAGCCTCGCTGGCGACGATTGGCTTCGGCGACGACCGAGGTTCTCGAGCGAGCGATCCGGCAGGGTGGGACGACTTTGAACGACTTCACTAACGGCGACGGTGAGGCCGGCTATTTTCAAGTCTCGCTGGCCGTCTACGGTCGCGAAGGTGAGTCGTGCGGATGGTGTGGTCGACCGATCCGCCGTATCGTCCAGACCGGCCGCAGCACTTTCTACTGTCCGGGTTGCCAGCGGTAGCAGGTACTCGAGCGTCAACTACAATGCAGGCGATGGAGACACGCGCGTTTTGAGCCAGGCGGTGGCTCTTGGGGTCGCCGGCGGGACCGGTTCCGGAAAGACCACGGTGGCGCGAGCCATTCTCGAAGCGGTCGGTCCCGATCGGATAGCGTTTCTGGCGCACGACAGCTACTACAAGGACATCGACTGGTCGGGCGATGAAGATCTGCGGCGGCACAACTTCGACCATCCGGACGCGCTCGACAACGCACTGCTGATCGAGCACGTGCATGCGCTCAAGGTGGGCCGAGCCGTCGAAGTGCCGGTCTACGACTTCGTCACCCACCGGCGAAAAGCCGAGTGCGTGCATGTCGAGGCGCGTCCGGTGATCCTCCTCGAAGGCATCCTGCTCTACACCGAGCCGCGGCTTCGCGAACTGTTGGACTTCAAGATCTATGTCGACACCGATGCCGATGTGCGCTTTATCCGGCGCCTCAACCGGGACCTCGCCGAGCGCGGCCGCACGATCGAAAGCGTTATCGGGCAGTACATGGCGACCGTGAGGCCGATGCATCTGGAGTTTGTCGAGCCGTCCAAGCGCTGGGCCGATGTGATCGTCCCGGAGGGTGGCGAGAACCGGGTGGCGCTCGAGATGGTGATCGCGAGGGTGGAGCAGATTCTCGATATCGACGGCTTCAAGGTGTAGGGAATGCTCGACGTCATACTCGTCTGCGCGGTCATCGTCATCGCATTTGCCCTCTTCGCCTCCGAGCGCATGAGGGTCGACCTGGTGGCGATGTTGATTCTGGCTTCGCTCGCCGTGATCGGCCAGTTCCGGGAGGGCTTTCTGAGCGTCGAGGAAGCCTTTTCCGGATTTAGCAACGAGGCGACACTGACCATCGGCGCCATGTTCATCCTCAGCAGCGGTCTGACCAAGACTGGCGCCATCGGCTGGGTCAGCCAGAGGTTGACCGAGTTCGGCGGCGAGAGCCACACCAAGCTCTTCGTCGTCATCATCAGTACCGCAGCGGTTGTGTCGGCCTTCATCAACAACACCGCGGCGGTGGCCATCTTCCTTCCTGTCGCGCTCGGCCTGGCTCGGGATCGTGGGGTCAGCCAATCGAAGCTCTTGATGCCTCTGTCCTTTGCCTCGATCGTTGGGGGCACCTGCACCCTCATCGGCACTTCGACCAATATCCTGGTCAGCTCGCTTGCCGCGGATAACGGCCTCGAGGGGTTCTCGATGTTCGAGCTCACCAAGCTCGGAGCTGTCTTCCTGGCGATCGGATTGATCTACCTGACGTTTGTCGCGCGGCGTTTTCTCCCCGATCGAGCTGCGACGAGTCTGACTCGCAAGTACGCGATGGCGCGATATCTGACCGGCCTCGACATCCCCGCGGACTCTCCCCTGGTGGGCAAGAGCGCCGCGGAAGCGCGGCTCAACGAGCTCTACGACGTGACGATTCTCGAGATCATCCGCGGTGAGACCAAGATCCACTCGGGTCTACGCGATACCAAGCTGGAAGAGGGCGATCACTTGCTTGCGCGAGGTGCTCTCGACGGAATTCTGGAGATGAAGAGCAAGGAAAACGTCTTGATCCGCGCGGAGGAGAAATACGCCGACAGTTCGCTGACCAGCGAAGACTCCGTGCTTTTGGAAGGCATCGTTTCGCCGTCCTCGTCACTGGTTGGGAGCACCCTCAAGGAAGCCGACTTCCGCCACTTGAGTGGTGTGTTTGCGCTGGCCATCAACAAGCATGGCGAGACCTTGCGCGACAAGGTGGGGAGGGTCCGCCTCGATATCGGTGACACGTTGCTATTGCAAGGTAGGCGTGGCTCGGTCGACCACCTGGCGGACAAGCCCTACTCGCTCGTACTCCAAACGGTCGATCTGCCGGAGATGAGGTTTGGAAAGGCGGCCTACGCCGGCGCCATCATTGCCCTGGTCGTGGGGCTGGCCGCAACCGGCGCCACGTCGATTCTCCTGGCTTCGGTGACCGGTTGTCTACTGATGGTTCTGACCCAGTGCATCTCACTGCAGGAGGCCTATGACGCCATAGACTGGTTCGTCATCTTTCTTCTCGCCGGGGTGATTCCGCTGGGCATTGCGATGCAGAACACGGGAACGGCCGAGTTGATCGCAGGGACGCTCCTGAATTGGACACAGAGCTGGGGTCCGGTAGGGGTGCTGGCCGCGTTCTATCTCCTGACGACGCTCTTTGCATCGGTGATGTCGCACAATGCGGCGGCCGTGGTGCTGGTACCCATCGGGATCGCTGCGGCCCGTGAGCTGGGTCTGGATCCCCGTCCATTCGTCATGGCCGTGACCTTTGCCGCTTCTTCGTCCCTGGCTACGCCCTTTGGGTACCACACCAACCTGATGGTCTACGCTCAAGGCGGATACCGATTCTCCGATTACCTGAGGGTGGGGGTACCGTTGAATCTGCTTCTCTGGCTTGCCGCTTCACTCCTGATCCCGGTTTTCTGGCCGTTCTAGGGTCTTTCAGCTAGCCCTCCGCAATCACGGTGTCCGGCGGACCGCGCGAAGTGAGTTATAGTCCGAGCCCGTTGAGGGGAGCGGTCGACCTGACCGATACGGGACACCGGCCCGTCCAAGCTCGAGGAGTAAGAGATGATGTTTCCCGGATTGCGTCTGTTGGTGTGTGCGTTGCTTCTGCCGATCGTAGTCGGGTGCGGTCAGGCCCCCGCTCCGGTGGCTTCGCTGGCTGTCAACCCGTCCGAGATCGAGTTGCCGGGTTCCGGATTCACCACCGCGTCGCTTAGCTGGCAGATGAACCAGCCGCTGGTGGGCAAGCAAGGGGCGCTGCGTGTATTTGTCCACCTGATGAACAGCGAAGGAGAGGTGCTTCGTACCTTCGACCACGACTTTTTCGGAGAATGGCAGGTGGGGCAGGAGAGGACATACGACGTCGAGCTGTTCCAGTCGGCCCTTGGTCCGGCGCTCGAGAACGGCGTCTACGAACTGACCGCCGGTCTCTATGACGAAAGCGGCAACCGTTGGCCGCTCGAGACCGCTGGTGAGAGGATCGCCGAGGGCGAGTACCGGGTCGCCACGGTTCAGGCGACCGACGCGGGAAGCGGCTTTCCAGAGTTCTACTTCTCGGAGTCGTGGATGCCAGTTGAGGGCGGGACGGACCGACAAATCCTCGGCCGCCGCTGGTTGAGCGGCGACGGCGCTTTGCGGCTGGCGCGGATTCGACAACCCGGAACCATTTGGTTACGCGTTGGTATCCCGTCCGAGGGGGGGCAAGATCAGGAGTTGGTTCTGCAGCCGGGTCAGTCGGTTCCGGCCGCCGAGATCAGTTCCGAATGCCTCGAAAGCCCGATTCTGGTCGAGGGAGTCGGCGGCTGGACGGTGAAGATCGAGATCGGCGAAGGAGAAGACGGTGGGTTGGTCGAGGAGTGCGAGATTCGGTTTGCGACCAATTTCGAGCTGCTGTCGGTCGATAGCCGCGAGCGTCGGACGATCGCCCTCGAGACCCTTGCCTGGGCTGGCAGTTAGAAGCCCTCGCCGACGTGGTCAGTGGTAGGTTAGGAGCGATGAGAAGTCCGTACGCCCCGAGACTCGTGATGGTTTTGGCCGCCATGCTTCTGTGTGCGCCGATGGCAGAGCCGGTGGGGCTGGCTCAGGACGGCGAAGAAGAAAAACCGGTCAAGATCAAGTCGATTACGGTTACCCCGAGCAAACCAGGTCCCGACACTCTCTGCCGGCTCGAGGTGGAGCTGCAGAACCAGGGAGGCGAGATCGCTTCGCAGCTCGCGTTTGGGGTCAAGCTAAACGGCCAGGAGCTTGCCGTCTATGGCAACCAGATCTTCATGCTGCCGGTGCCGCCAAAGGGAGAAGCCACGATCGCGCTGTTCAACTTCTGGACGACCGAGAGCTCTCGTTCGATGCCGGCGGATGCCAAGATGAGGGTCGAAGTGGAGCTCCGAGAGGCGCAATGGATGAGTGTCACGATGGAGAGCGAGGAAGGCGAGACGGAGAAGGTCGAGACCTGGCGACCGCTGGGAGCGGTAAACGGCCTGCCCGTGTCGGCCTCGGTCATTCTCGAGATGTCCAAAACCGCTCCGAAGCGATAGCAGCTAGGTGAAGGATCGACCCGACGCCATCTTGCGCCCCGAACAGGCGTGGTATCTGGATCGGATTCTTCCTCCGAGAGATGCGCTCCTGGTCGAGATGGAGAAGAATGCCTCGGCCGGTGAGGTCCCCATCTCCGATCCCGAGGTGGGCCGTCTTCTGGGTATCTTGGCCCGAGCGACAAAGGCGAGCCGGATCCTCGAGGTGGGCACGGCGATCGGCTACGGAACCTTGTGTCTAGCGCGCGGCGCGCCGGAAGCTACGGTGACAACCATCGATCGCGACCCCGCTACCCTGGAGACCGCTCGTGGCTATCTGGAAAGGGCGGGTCTTCGCGAGCGTGTGGATTTCCTCGAGGGTGAGGCGCTCGAGATCCTCCCAGAGCTCCAGGGCCCGTACGACCTCCTCTATCTCGACGGTGACAAGCAGAGCTATCGCCGGTGTCTCGATCTGGGACTCCAGCTGCTTTCGGTCGGTGGTGTCGTGGCGATCGATAATCTCCTTTGGAAAGGCCATGTCGCCGACCCTCCCGAGAGCGAAGACGCCGCAGACGACGAGGTGACCGAGCTCATCGCAGCTTTCAACGGCTACTTGATGATCCATCCCCAGCTGGAAAGTCTGATTCTTCCGTTGGGGGACGGTTTGGGCATCGCGACCAAGACCCGACCCCTGGTCACGGACCTCGGCGGCCCGTTCTAGGGATCCGCTGACGACCGCTTCCGACGTTCCGCTCGTGGTGTCACGATAGAGCCTCGGCGAGACCGGAAGTCTTTGGGAGAGCACGTTGCGGGTCGAGAGTCTTGAGTCGAGACCGGTGGGCGGGGAGTCTACAATGGTTACCGGATGGGAAAGGAGTCCTACATTGCGGCGGTGGTGCAGCTCACCTCGACGTCGGACGAAGAGGAGAACCTCGCGGCCGCCTTCGGCCGGGTCCGAGAAGCAGCTTCGGCCGGAGCTCGATTTGTTGCCACGCCGGAAAACACCAACTACCTGGGCCCCCATGAGGACAAGGTGCGGCGAGCGCAGAGCCTCGACGGCCCGGTGTGCCGAGCGTTCGCGGATCTCGCTCGCGAGATCGGCGTTTTTCTGCTCCTGGGCTCGTTCAACGAGAAGAGCTCCGACTCCGATCGCTGCTACAACACGTCGGTTCTGTTCGATCCTTTGGGAGAACGCCTGGCGGTCTACCGCAAGATCCACCTTTTCGACGTCGATGTCTCGGACGAAGTCCGGTTCACCGAATCGGCGACGGTTGTGCCGGGCGAGGAGACGGTGGTCGCGGCCACTCCGCTCGGCAACCTCGGGCTGACGATCTGCTACGACTTGCGGTTTCCGGAGCTCTACCGCCGGTTGCTCGACAAGGGGGCCGAACTCCTGCTCGTTCCGTCAGCCTTCACCGCCACAACGGGCAAGGACCATTGGCTGCCGTTGCTCAGGGCTCGGGCGATCGAAAACCAATGTTATGTACTGGCGCCGGCACAAGTGGGCCGGCACGACGACGGCGGTCTCCGCGAGAGCCACGGTCATTCCCTCATCCTCGACCCCTGGGGCGACATCCTCGCGTTGGCGACCGAGGGGCCGGGGATGGCACTCGCCGAGATCGACCGGTCTCGAATCGAGAGTGTGCGGCGGTCGATGCCGATCCAAAGCCACCGCAAGATGTAGCGGTCGACCTCCGTGTCGACCGAGCGGCAGGAAGAGGTAGCGATCGACCTCCGTGTCGACCGGAGCCACAAGAGGATGTAGCGGTCGACCTCCGTGTCGACCGGAGCCACAAGAAGATGTAGCGGTCGACCTCCGCGTCGACCGGGGCCACAAGAAGATGTAGCGGTCGACCTCCGTGTCGACCGGAGCCACAAGAGGATGTAGCGGTCGACCTCCGTGTCGACCGGAGCCACAAGAAGATGTAGCGATCGACCTCCGTGTCGACCGAAGCCACAAGAGGATGTAGCGGTCGACCTCCGTGTCGACCGGAGCCACACGAAGATGTAGCGGTCGACCTCCGCGTCGACCGGAGCCACAAGAAGATGTAGCGGTCGACCTCCGCGTCGACCGGAGCCACAAGAGGATGTAGCGGTCGACCTCCGTGTCGACCGGGGCCACAAGAGGATGTAGCGGTCGACCTCCGCGTCGACCGGAGCCACAAGAAGATGTAGCGGTCGACCTCCGTGTCGACCGAGTGGCTTCTCAGAGCCGCTCACCCGCGCGCCGCACGAGTCGGTGGAGGCTTTCTTCGTTCGTATAGGTCCCGAGGCGGGCCACGGAGACCCACTCGACCGCGTGCGATTCGGCGTTCTTTGTCGGTAGGCCAGAGAGGGGCGCACGGAAGGCGTATCGAATGTCGTAGTGAAGATGTGCCGGCTCGTTGGGCCGCGCCGGAATCGAGTGGATTTCTATGTCGATCGGATGGTTGGGCCGCAAGAGGCTCAAAGGCGAGACCCCGCACTCCTCGATGGCTTCGCGCCTTGCCCCGGCCAGCAAGCTCTCGTCGCCGACATCGACATGGCCGCCGGGCTGAACCCAGAAACCGAGCTTCTTGTGGTGTACGAGGAGCACTCGGTCGCCTGTGGGTGAGAGAACGCAGGCCGAGGCGGTGATGTGGCCCGGCTTGTATTGGTGCCGCGAGAGCGGTTCCGCCGTGCCGGCCAGGAGCGCCCTGGTGCGTCCTACGGTCGCGTCATCGCTCACCGAGACCTCTTCGTAGCGGTCGAGCTCGAGTCCGATCGAATCGATGTTCAACGTTTCTCCAGCAGATCCGCGAGCACCTCCACGCCCCGAAGCGTCACATCGGGTGGCGCCGCGGTGTAGCAGATCCTGATGTGTGTCGGGTAGGGGCCGAAGCTCGGCCCCGGGGCCGCAAGCAGGCCGTGGTCGACCGCCTTCGAGAGAAAACTCTCGAGGTCGCCTTCATCCAGTACTTCGGCGAGATCCAGAAAGAGAAACGTGCTGCCCTCCGGGGGCTCTACCCCCAGCCGTTTGGCGGCGCGTCGACCGGTCTGGCGGTATTGCTCACGAGCGGCGTCAATCCACTGCTGACCGGGGCCCTCCATGGCGTTGAGTGCCGCGATCTGCGCTGCCGTCGGAGTCGAGTAGAAGGTGTGCGTCGAGACCTTGCGAACCTCACTCATCAGGTCCGCCGGGCCGACGGCGTAGCCGCAGCGGTTGCCCGCCATTCCGTAGGCCTTGGAGAAGGAGTGGATCGAGAACGTGCTTTCGGGAGCAAAGGGCCGGGTGTAGACGTGCTCGCCGGTGAAGACGTAGTCCTCGTAGACGTCGTCGGCGAGAATCCACAGGTTTTCCGACTGCGCCCACGCTACCAACGCTTCGATCCACCGGCGCGGCATGACCCGTCCGCTCGGGTTGTTTGGCGTGCTCAGATAGAGGGCGACCGTGCGGTCGCTCTTGAAACGGCGCACGGCTTCGACCGCCGTCTCGGGTGAGTCAACCGGCGAGTCGACACCACGAAAGAAAGGCACCGAAATCGGATGCGCTCTGAACGAAGAGACAATCCCGGCGATGAGGGGCCAGTAAGGGGCCAGGAGAAGCACTTCGTCCCCGGGCTCCACGAGGGCACCGACCACGGCGCCAAGAGCTCCGGTGGCGCCGGCGGTCACCAGGACGTTGTCGATCCCGGTCGCGGTTCCGGTTCGTGCCTCGGTTCGCGTAGCGATGGCATCCAGCAGGTCTCGGCGGCCCTGGACCGGCGCATAACGGTGCATCCCGGGATGTTCCCTGACCGAGAGATCCTCC
>JAOTZA010000097.1 GCA_029861655.1 Acidobacteriota bacterium
AAAATCGGTTCCAACCCGGCTTCGAGCCTTCCCAGCCAATAGGAAGGACCGCGCAGAATCTGTTCTCGGAATGACGGGTTCCGAGCCAGCACACTGGTTGTGGCATCGGAAAAGAGTGTTCGCGTGGGGCCGTCGAAGCGAACCTCTTCGTAGTCGGTCAGTTGGACCGAAAGGATTCGTGGCGGGGCGAGTCTAGCCCCCTCTTCCCACTCGATCTTCCACGACATGTGGACTTCGACGCTGCCCTTGAGGCCTACTCCGGACATGGAGACGAGATGGCGTGTCCGAGTCCCAGCAGCCGACTGGAATACCCGCACTGTTTTGAACTCGGTACGGATTGCGGGCGTGTCGGCGAAGGTTTTCATCAATTGTTCGAGCGCTCGAGAAAAGCCGGACTGCCCGCGAAAACGGGATCGGTCTTCCTCAACTTTCGAGCTTGTGCGGAGCACACTGATCGACGAGTCGTCGAAGACGGTGACCAGACGAGGCGGTCTGAGTCTCCCCCCGTCATAGAGAGGCGAAACCAGGGCTTCGAGTGCCTCCTCGGACAGGTGACCCGACCCCGCCAGGGTCGTTCCCATCGCTTTGAGCTGCCGGTCCGCGGTGGCCGCAAAAGCCTCGGTGTCCCAACCCTCGGCGATGGGGTCGTCGACACGGGTCGAGCCGGCGTCGGTCGGGGTTGCACACAGAGACGCCAGGCAGACGGCCACCAAGAGTCTTCGGGAATTGTGCAGCGAAGGCTTCTGCATCGATCGGCAGAGAGTCTAGCAAGAAAGAAGCGCGACCCTGTTTGTTCGGCGCCGGCGACCCCACAAAAGAAGCCCCGGCGCCGTGAGGCGCCGGGGCGTGAAAGCCCTTGTCAGCAGTTGCCGGCTGACGTGGATCCGACTCCTAGAACCGGAACCCTATTGAGAAGCGGTACTCCCGCGGGTCCTGGAAATCGTCCTCATCGTCGGCCTGACCGTAGTCGCTGGACAGGTCGTAGTGCGTTCCCCGGACCGGAGTCGTGGTGAACGGGTTGAAGGCGGCAAAGCTGCCGTCGTTCGTGTTGTCCAGAATATCGTCGACCGGGTTCTCGATCCCATCTTCGTTGAAGATGTTGATGATCTCCGGCTGGAGGAAAACCTCCATCGACTTGCCCCAGGCGTTCCACTGGAAGCTGTAGTTGAGCGCCAGATCGGTCCGGGTGATGTCGTCGGTGAGCTGGTCACCTCGGCCGTTGAAGAAATAGGCCACCGTGCTCGGCGGCGACGCATACCCGGGGTTGGTGACATACGGGCGGCTATCGACCGAACCGTCGGTGCTGTACGGAGTGCCGCTGAAGAAGCTCTGCAGCAGGCTGACGTTCAGCGAGTGGTGCTCGTTGTTGACGATGTCGTACAGCAGCCAGGCCCCCAGCTTGTGCTCCTGGTCGGAGGCTAGCGGACCGACCGGGAAGGCCCAGGCGGGGTCGTGGTACTCGGGTTGGGCATTGGGTGACGATGGCACCGGGCCGGAGCCGCTGGTCTCGCCGTTGATGTTGCCCTCGAGCTGCGACCAGGTGTAGTTCCCGGACAGGGTGAGCTTGTCGTTGAACCGGTAGCGCGCCTGGAAGTTGAGGCCCAGGTAGTCGCGCTCGAGGACATTGTCGCCGAAGTTGCCGATGTGGGTGACGTCGAGCACGCCAGCCGGCGTATCCGTCGTACCGGTGAGGTTGACATCGATCAACTCGGAGTAGAAATCCTCCCACTCGCGGAAGACCAAATCGGCGCGCAGCAAGCCCTTGGTACCCAAGCGCTTGGTCACACCCACGGTGATCTCGTCGGCCGATGGGGAGCTGAACCCTCCGCCGGGAGGCAGAATGTTCGAGACACCCGGGATGCAGCCAAAGATGAGGTTGGCGTTCGGGGCGAAGGTGAGCTGAGCGGTGACCGCGTCGGTCTCGCCGCCCAGGGCGGTGTACCAGTTGAACAGGACTCTCAAGGCTTCGTCGGTGCCGACGCAGTTCGAGCCGTCGGTCTGACAGTTCTCGTTGACGTTCGGGCCGCTGTAGACCCAGCCGGCTCCGGCGAGGGCGCCGCCCGTCGAGGCGCCATCTGCGATGTTGCCCGAGCTGGCGATCGCCGCCACATAGGTGCCGTAGCTGGCGTTGACCACCAGGTCACCGTCACCCTTGACGTCGTAGGAGAGACCCAGACGCGGGCTGACCTTGCTGTCAGCCGCGGATACCACGCCGCTCGAGTTGACGCCATCGTTCTCGTCGTAACGCACGCCGATGTTGAAGCTCCACTTGTCGTTGAGCTGCCAGCTGTCGTTGGCAAAAAACGAGTCGGTGGTGAAGTCGGCCTCCTGGGCGATGTCGAGTCCCACCGGCGGCCACCACACGAGCCAGGTGCGCGTGCTCTCGAACACCGGGAAGACGTTGTTGGAGCCGTCGATCACGACGCGGTCGGCCCACACCTGGAAGTCACTTCCCGACTGGTGGTTGACGTTCTGGGTGATATCGCTGAAGGAGTCGTAGCCAAACACCAGGTCGTGGCTACCCGAGTCGGTGGTGAGGAAGTAGGAGCCCTTGGCGATTGTGTTCTCGGCGTTTCTTAGCGTTGGCTCGCAGTCCCTGCAAAATGTCGAGGACCAGAACCGGCGTCCGCTCGGGCGGTCGCGCAGCAGCGTTCCTGGAATCAAGTCCTCGATGTTGTTGGGGTTGGCTGGAGCCGGTCCGCCGAGGCCCAAGGCGATCGAGTAGAAACGGTCGGATGTCTGCGCCTCGAGAAAGAAGCTCGAGGTCAGGATTCCGGTGTAGTTGATCGACTCGATCTCCTGCGGGTCCTGGCGGTCGTTGAGGCTCTGCGTGTCGAGGATGCTGCCGAACGCCGATCCGGAGCGGGTACGCTCGATCTCGATCTGCGAGCCGATGATGCTGTGGCTCGGATGCGGCGACAGCGTGAGTTTGTACTCGGTGCGGTCCTCGGTGTCGCTCGTCGGGTAGGTGATGTTGGTCACCACCGTCTGGTCGGTCTCGGTCTGTTCACGCTGACGGCCGGCACCAAAGAACCAGATGTGATCCTTCCAGAAGAAGCCACCGAGGGTTTCCTCTTCCTCGTGCGAAATGTCGTCGACGCGGTCTCCCGACAACGGTGTCTTGGAGATCCAGTCGTCGTTTGTGTAGTTGACCCGCGCTGAACCCGAGAAGTCGTTGCCACCGGACTTGGTGATCACGTTGACCACGCCGCCGGTAAAACGCCCGTACTCGGCCGAGACGCCGGAGGTCGAAGTCGTCGTCTCCTGCACCGCATCCTCGATAAAGAGTGGCAGCGGTGTTCCTCTGACATTGTCGACGTTGGGAACACCGTTGATCATAAAGAGGTTTTCGAACGACATGGCGCCGTTGATCGACGGAGCCGTGGAGGGGCCGGTGTCGTGGACGCCGGGGGCCAGGTTGACGGTCGCGAGGATCGTGCGCGCAATCGGCAGGCTCTCAACCTCTTCCTTGGTGTAGGTCGTAGCCGCGGTGCCGGTCTCGGAAATGTCACCCGAGAGCGCCGTGACGACGATCTCCTCGGTGACCGAAGCCAACTGCATGGCGATATCGGAAACCGCGGTCTGGGCGGCGGAGATCTTCACCGCACGCTTGACCGTGGCAAATCCTTCCAATTCGTACGACACTTCGTACTGGCCGCCGGGGAGCCCAACGACCTTGTAGTCGCCGTTTCCACCGGTGACGGTGCTTCGTTCGCCCTGGAGACTGGCTGAGAGGGCGGTGACGGTGACCCCGGGCAGCGAGGCGCCCGAGTCATCCTTGACCGTTCCTCTAATCTCTCCAAGTGGGTTTTGCGCCATGACCTGCGGGACGACCAGCAAGGTGGCCACCAGGCAGATACCTAGCGTGATCTTAGTTGCGGTAGGTTTCATGCGAATCCTCCATGTGTGCTTCGACCGAAGCGGTTTCTTTTACGGTTTGATTCAGTGACTTGCTCATCTATTCGAACTCGAAACAAAAACTGGTCCAGAACGTAGACCTTACTGTGCAAACGGGCTGCCAGCCTCCCACCTGAAAGGGTGGTTTTGGTATCCTCTTTTGATTCAGTAGTTTAGCGTTCAAGCAGCGTCCTGGGTTGGGGGCTAACGTTGGGCGGTGTTCGTTCTGTTGATCCCTGCGATCCAAGCCCTTGAATCGAGTGCCCCCCCAGGCTCGGCTTGTCAGAACGGCGAACAGTACCGCTTCTGGAACCGGCTTGTCAACGGTGCTCTCGGAGGCTCGGTTCCAAGCGCTGGGGGAGGTGGGTGGCTCTCGACCGACACCCCTAAGCCCCCCAGAAGGGTGGCTGCCGCCTAAGTGAGTGGGGCGCCTGGCGGACGGCGAGGGCGATGGCTCGCTCCTACCGACCCGGCCCGTACCTCTCCGAATCGTAAGAAGCCGATCTAGAATAGGTGCCCCGGGTGGCTCGACCCGCGGATCGGGCCTCGGGAGAGCCGCCCACTGGACCTGCGAATCGCATCAAAAGAAGAAGCAAATATGGAGATCGGCAATTTGACCTCGTGGCCTCGCCGGCTCTCACCCGCGGCCTGGCTTGCCCTATTGTGGATCCTGGCGTGCGGCCCGAGACCGGAAGAGGGAGCACCGGGTGGCACGAGTGAGGGGTCGGAAGAGACCGTGAGCGCCACCGCGCGCGCGGTGGCGCCGGGTGTCTCCACCGTGGGGCGAGACGGACGCCCATCCGTTCTCCTCGTGACTTTCGATACCACCCGCCTCGACGCGGTCTCGAGCTATGGACTGATCCCCGGAATCACACCGCAGATCGATCGGCTGGCCGATCAGGGGATCCGTTACGAGTCCGCACGGACGGTCGCTCCTCTGACACTGCCCGCGCACGCTTCGATGTTGACCGGGCTCTACCCCCCACGGCACGGAATCCGTGACAACTCGCTCTCGGTGTTGCCGGAACAGGCGGTCACCCTGGCCGAATTGGCCGCAGACTCCGGGTACCAGACGGCTGCTTTTGTTTCCTCGGTAGTGCTCAAGAGTGTCTATGGGTTGGCACAGGGCTTCGATGTCTACGACGAACCACACCAGGACTATGGCCACCTCGATACGCGCTTCGAGGAGCGGCCGGCGTCCGAGACCGCATCAAAGGCGCTCAACTGGCTGGCCGGTCGCTCGCCCGAGCGCCCCTTCTTCCTCTGGGTTCACTTCTTCGATCCGCACGTTCCGTATCATCCGCCGCCCGAATTCCTGCCACAGGCCCGCGGCAACCCGTATCTGGCGGAAGTGGCGGCGGCGGATCACCAACTGGGGCGGATCGTTCAGAAGGTGGACCCGGGCACGACTCTAATGGTCGTGACCGCCGATCACGGAGAAGGCCTGGGCGAACACGGTGAGCGAACCCACGGGGTCTATTGTTACGACTCGACGCTTCGAGTGCCGTTTATTATTCGCTATCCGGACGGATACCGAGCCGGTGAGTGGAGCCAGGAGACCGTCTCCGTAGCCGATGTTTTCCCGACCCTGGCCGAGGCCATGGGCGCCGAGGTCGATCCCGGGATCGACGGTCTGAGCCTCTTCAAGCGCCGGGTGCCGGCCTCGCGCGGGGTCTATTTCGAGTCGTACCATGCCTTTCTCAACTATGGCTGGAGCCCGATCTCGGGGTGGATGGCGGGTGCCGCCAAGTATCTGCACAGCTCGACCCCGGAGCTTTTTCACCTCGGGAGGGACTCCGGCGAGCTCGAGAACGTCGCCAGCGAAAACGCCGAGATCACGGCGCAAGCCGTCCGAGCGATCGGCGAGGTGGCGGGTCGTCCCGATCTCGACCGCGAGGAACACGCGCATGAGGAGGTCCTGGAGCAACTCCGAGCGCTGGGCTATGCCACGGGTGGGACGTCCGAGGAGATTCCGCACCCCCTGGCGAGGACGGGTCTTCCCAGCCCGGCTCAGCGGGTCGCGGAGCTCGACCTGTTCTTGCGCGCCGTCGACGACGGAAACGCCGGGCGGACCCGAGCCGCGATCGAGACCTTGCGCGCAATCCTCGCCGAGAATCCACGCAACACCAGCGCCTTGGACAATCTCGCCCCGCTGCTGCTGCGCGAGAATCGGGTCGCGGAAGCGAGAGAAGCGCTGACCGAGATGCTGAGACTCGGCGCCGAGCGCTGGACCACCCATCTCAACCTCGGATTCTGCTACGAGCAGGAGGGGCAGTTGGCCGAGGCGCGACGCCACTATGAACGCTGTCTGGAACTGGACCCGACCAACGTCAAGGCGCTGGTCAACCTGACTCGGGTGCTGCGAGCGCTCGATGAGGACGAGGAGGCGGGGCGCCATCAATCGACTCTCGACCGTCTAGGGGCAGCCGAAGGTGGCTAGAGTGTGGGCCGACCGGTTTTCGGTCCCAGTCATCCGTACGCTCGCTGGGGTGGTGATATTGCTCTGTGGCTGCGCCGGGGAGGGCGGTAGCGGTTCTGCAGGTGGAGACATGGTAGATCCCGCCAAAGACACCGCGGCTGTTTTGGTCGGGGACATCTTCAGCGACGAAGCGGCTGAGGCGGGGCTCGACTTTGTCCATTTCAATGGTATGTCGGGTGATTACTACATGGCGGAGGTGACCGGCGCCGGTGTCGGGCTGCTCGACTATGACAATGACGGCGATCTCGATGTGTATCTGCTCCAGGGAGCGATGCTCGGACCCGGTAAGACGATCGACGATGCGATTCTTCCGCCGCCCGGCGAGCCTCCTTTCAAAGATCGCCTCTACCGCAACGATCTGGGCGATCTCGATATCGGCGATGGCCGGCTTTCGTTCACCGATGTGACCGAGGAAAGCGGTCTCGAGGCAACCGGTTACGGTATGGGCGTCGCGACGGGGGACTTCGATGGCGACGGCTGGGTCGATCTCTACGTCACCAACCTGGGCGCCAACCAGTTGTGGCACAACAACGGCGATGACACGTTTACGGACGTCACCCGGGGGAGCGGCGCCGGCGACGAGCTCTGGAGCGTGCCCGCCGCCTTCTTCGACTACGACGGCGATGGCCGGCTCGATCTCTTCGTCGGCAACTACATCGCAGCCGATTTCGATAATCGGACCATTTGCCGCGATCTGGCGGGGGGGCTGGACTACTGCGGCCCCGGTGCGTTTGCGCCTCTGGCGGACCGGCTGTTACGCGGGATGGGTGACGGCTCCTTCGAGGATGTGACCGAGGCGGCGGGACTGACCGGCGGCTTTGGTGGAGCCTTGGGGGTGATCGTGGCCGATTTCAACGGTGATTCCAAGCCCGACATCTACGTGGCCAACGACGGGATGGCCAACAACCTGTGGCTCAACCAAGGCGCCGGCACCTTTGTCGATGAGGCTTTGCTGGCGGGCTGTGCGTTGAGCGGCCAGGGCAAGGCGGAGGCGAGTATGGGGGTCGATGCCGCAGACTACGACGGCGACGGCGATCTGGACCTCTTTATGACCCACCTGACCGGGGAGTCCAACACCCTGTATCTCAACGACGGCAGTGGTCTGTTCGAGGACGCGAGCGTCGACTCGGGGCTCGGTCCGCCAAGTCGGTTGTTTACTTCCTTTGGCACCGGCTGGTTCGACTACGACAACGATGGGCTGTTGGACCTTCTCACCGTGAGCGGTGCGGTCAAAAAGATCGAGTCCCAGGCCCGGGCCGGCGATCCCTTACCCTTGCATCTTCCCAACCAGCTCTTTCGCAATCTGGGGGGGGCGAGGTTTCGCGACGTCAGCGCCGAAGCGGGGGCAGTCTTCGAACTTTCCGAGGTCAGCCGCGGTACGGCCTTTGGTGATCTCGACAACGACGGCGACGCCGACGCGGTGATTGCCAACAACAGCGGACCGGTGCGGCTGCTCGTCAACCACGTTGGCAACAGGAACCATTGGCTCGGTGTTCGGCTGGTCGGGGCGGAATCATTGGTGGACCAGCTCGGTGCACGGGTTGCCTTGGTTCGCCCGGGAGGCGAGGTGTTGTGGCGGGAGGTCCGCACGGCCCGAGGCTTCGCCTCCGCCCACGATCCGCGGGTTCTCTTCGGTCTGGGTGAGGATGAAGGGTACGATTTTGTGAGAGCGCACTGGCCGAACGGAGGGGTGGAGGAATGGCGGGGCCTGGAGTCCGGTCGCTACCATACGTTGCGGCACGGGCAGGGCTCGAGGATCGAATCGGAGTGAGGGGCATACGAACGACAAGGCGCTCCGTGTGTCCGGTGCTGCTTGTGCTCGCGTTTCTGCTGCAGGGCTGCGGCGGAGCGTCCCGCGAGGGCGCCAAACGGGCGTCGTTGGTGTCGATTCCCGTGCCCGACCTGGTGTCGGCCACCGACGAGGTCCGGGAGCAGCTGCGGGCACAGCAGAATGAGCTCGATCGTCTTCTCGAGGGGGATCTGTCCTCCGCCGAGCTCGTCGAGGCCTTTGGCGATCTCGGCTTGCTCTACATCACGTATTCGTTTCTCGACGCTGCGGAGGTTTGTTTCGCCAACGCGGAGCGGCTGGTGCCCGAAGACCACCGGTGGCCGTATCTTCTGGGGTATATCTTCGAGATCCAGGGGCGGCTCGAAGAAGCGGAGAGGGTTCTGGTGCGGGCCGCCGGGCTCGACCCCGCGGATGCGCCGACGTTGATCCGGCTGGGAAGAGTGCGTTTGGAGCAGGGTCGCTACGAGGAAGCCCGGGCGCACTTCGAGGGCGTTTTGGCGATCGACTCCGGGTCGGCGGCCGGGATCGACGGCCTCGGGAAGGCGGCGGCCGGTCTTGGGGACCACTCCGGCGCGGTCGAGTACTTCGAGCGGGCTCTGGAGCTACAGCCGACCGCCTCGAGCGTTCACTACGCGCTGGGTCTGGCCTACCGCCGACTCGGCGACCTCGAGCTTGCCAGAAAGAACCTGGACGAGGGAGGCGACGGAGCGGTTCTCTTTGTCGATCCGCTGCTCCAGCCGGTGGCCCAGCTCGGGCGCAGCGCCGAGCTCTATCTGGTGCGCGGTGCGCAAGCGTTCGCAATCGAGCGGTGGGAGGAGGCGGCCGCGCACTATCGGGAAGCCTTGGCGATCGAGCCCGAGAACTTCACGACCTACAAAGCTCTCGGGTTCTGTCTCCAGAAGCTGGGTGATCTAGACGGTGCGATCGATCTGCTATTCGAGGCGATCCAGACCGGTGCCAGCACCGATCCCGCACGCGATCGGCTCGAGCACTCCGAGATCTATCGGATACTGGGTGGACTTACGGCACTCCAGGGTCGCGCCGGAAAGGCCACGGAGCTGTTTCAGACGTCGCTCGAGCTCAACCCCGATCGACCCGATGTTCTGAGCAAGCTGGCCAACGCTCTCTCCCGGCAAGGTCGATTCGAAGAAGCGCTACCGCACTACAATCGGGCGCTCGAGCTCATACCGGACCATACCGAGTTCCTGGTGCAGCGAGCGACCGCGCTGACCAACCTGAGACGTTCGCGAGAAGCCCTCTCGGACTTTCGTCGCGCAGTCGAGCTCGAGCCGGAGAATGCCCTCGTCCGGCAGCAGTTCGCCGAGGTGCTCGAGTTTCTCGGCGACGACGGGGCGGCCCGCCGTGAGCGCGAGGCCGCGATCCGTTTGGCAAAGCAGGGCGGCGGGCAGGTGGATATCCTGTTCCGCGAAGCTTTGGCGCTGGTTCGACGGGGAGAGCTCGAGCCCGCTGTGGGCAAGTTCGGCGAGATTCTGGAGATCGAGCCGGGCCACACCGATGCACGGTTCCAACTCGCGTCGGTTCTGGGACACCAAGGCCACCTCGATCAAGCGCTTGCCGAGTTCGAGCAGGTGATCTCCGAAGCGCCGCTTCTTCGGTCCGCTCGGCGCGCCGAGATCACCATCCTCTTGCTCCAGGGCCGTTATGGCGATGCCCGGGTGCGGCTCAATCGGGCTCTCGAGGCACTACCCAGAGACCGCCAGCTGGCGATGGCGTTTGTCCACCTGCTGGCGGCGGCGCCGGATGCCCGGGTTCGCGACGGGCGGCTCGCGCTCGAGGTGGCGCAGCGGATTTACGCGGCAGGCCCTGCCGACCCCCAGGTTGTCGAGACACTGGCGATGGCGTATGCCGAGGCGGGACAAGTCGCCAAGGCCGTCGAATTGCAGCGGCAACTGCTCGAGCAGGTTTCGGCCGCTGGGAACGGTGGGCTGGTGAACCGGGTCAAGCTACGGCTGGCGGCGTACGAGCAAGGCTCGGCGTGGCGGGCGACGTCGCCACGTGAGATCATCGAGGCGAACCTTGCGGCGGACGCTGCGGGAAACGCCGAACCGGGCTCGATGTCGGGGACCTGATGTTGACGACAAGAAACATACCCGTGACGCGAAGTGCCGCTATCGTGCTGCTGGGAGTTCTGCTGATCTCTGTTCCGGTCTGGCCGCAGACCGGTGGCACCGCCGCCGAGCTTGCTCAGCGAGCCGTCGAGGCCGTCAAGGTGGGCGATTACGAGGCTGCGGTGGCCGGGTTCCGATCGGCTCTGGAGCGCGACCCCGAGTTGCACCAGGTGCGGTTTCAGCTGGCGCGCGTTTTGGCCACCCAGGGGCAGTTCGAGTCTGCCGTCGAGGAGTTTCGGCTCGTCGTCGAGGCGAGGCCCGAGGACGGCCTGGCGCGGCGGGGCGAGGTCACGGCCCTGCTGCTTCTGGGGCGTTATGCCGACGCGCGGCGCCGGCTGGA
>JAOTZA010000393.1 GCA_029861655.1 Acidobacteriota bacterium
TACCTGTGGTCCGATGGCTACCTGTGGTCCGATGGCTACCTGTGGTCCGACGCAAACTCGTCCGGCTACCTCTGGTCGGATGCCTTCTCCTGGTCCGATGGCTACCTGTGGAGCGACGGTTTCCTCTGGAGTGACAGCTCGGCCGTTCCGGCCTCGATCAACGTCTGGGTGGAGCAGGAATAGGGGATCTGGTCGATCTGAAAACCAACCGGCCATTCCGGCTTTGCGTGCCTGGCGCAATCACACGGGAGCCCTGACGTCACGTCCTCGTCTGCGGCTCGGCCGCTCGGTAACGATTCCCATGCGCTTCCGCCATTGTTTTAGTGGATTACGGCAAAATCCAGCCTGTTCATGGTGCTCTTCCGCCTGACCCGATAGCTCGGAATCCCTGATCCCTGCCCACCTTGAGGGGTGTTGTCATCCCGCCATGCCAGGGGTAAGTGTGGGCTTGTCTCGATAAAGGCTCACCTGGGAACTTCGGCCTTGTTTTTGGTGAACCCGCTCCCTCAGCCGCCCTGGCCAGGGCGGCCCTTCCGACTGCAGCAGAGGATCTTGAGGGGTTTCCAGGGCTTCGACGGAATGTGTTCAGGGCCGGAAGGCTATGGGTCCTCGGAGGGAACGTTGACGATGGGTCTCTACAGCAAATACATCTTGCCCAAGATCGTGCATGTCACGTGCAGCCTGAAACCGAACATGAGGCAGCGCGAAAAGGTCGTGCCGTTGGCGTCGGGGTATGTCCTCGAGGTCGGGATCGGGTCGGGTCTGAATCTTCCCTACTACGATTCAGCGCGTGTGACCAAGCTGTGGGGGCTCGACCCCGCGCCGGAGATGACGCGAATGGCCCGGGAGCGGGCTCGGAAGGTCGATTTCGAGGTCGATTTCATTGGTCTCCCAGGAGAGGAGGTCCCTCTCGAAGACGGGAGCGTCGACACAGTGGTCATCACCTATACCCTGTGCACGATTCCGGACACGGCTGCTGCTCTCGGGCAGATGCGACGCGTTCTAAAGTCGGGTGGCGAGCTGATCTTCTGCGAGCACGGCGTGGCACCCGATACGAATGTGCGCCGCTGGCAGGATCGCATCAACCCGATCTGGAAACGTCTGGGAGGAGGTTGCCATCTGAACCGGGCTATTCCCGAACTCATCGAGCAGGGTGGCTTTCAAATCGAGAGAATGGACACGATGTACCTTCCCGGATGGCGGCCGGCGACCTTCAATTACTGGGGGAGCGCAGTTCCGGCCTGAGGCAAGACTCCAGTCGGGGTGATAACGGTGTCCGGCGTTCTTTTCCGAGAGCTGCCGCGCTGCAGGGGGCAGCCGTTTCAGCAACCGACCGAGCTTCTGGTGAGAAGGCCAGGCTAGAATGAGTCTTGACTGCATTGGAACCACGACCGGTCGCACCTCTACGAAGGACTACGAAAGGATCGAGACGATGATTCGAAAACCAGTTCGCGTTTTGATCGGGATCGCGCTCGTGGTGAGTGTCCTCGGCTGTTCCAAGGTCGACGCGGGAGCCGAAAAGAAAGCCACCGGGAACGAGAAAGAAGAGCAGGCGATCGCGGCCGCTGAGGCTTGGCTAGGGCTTGTCGACGCGGGCGACTACTCGAAGAGCTGGGAGGGAGCCGCCGCGCTTTTCCGCAAGGCGGTCACCCAGCAGCAGTGGATCCAGTCTCTCAATGGCGTGCGCAAGCCGCTGGGCCGGCTTGTCTCGCGTAGGGTCAAGTCCAAGCAATACCTCACCCAGCTTCCCGGAGCTCCGGACGGCGACTATGTCGTGATCCAGTTTGCGGCGTCTTTTGAGAACAAGAAAACCGCGGTCGAAACCGTGACTCCCATGCTCGACGACGGGGTGTGGAAAGTCTCCGGCTACTTCATCAAGTAGCGCGTTCGGGAGCACCCACGCCGGGACCCAGGTCTCTACTTCTTCCGGATTGTTCCCATCAGGTGGCCCTCCGCCGGGCAAGGTGCCGAAGGCGCGCAAAGTCCGAGGAGTTCGAATGCCACCGGTAATGGGGTAAAGGTCTCGACCGACTCCGTGCCCTTGAAGCGCTGGCGGTCGATCCTGCCGCCCCGACCACGTCCGAGCCACTTGAGGGCGCCGATCCATTTGCATTGATCGCCGGAGCATACCTGAGCGCGCCGACCCTGCCAGCGACCCTCCCAGAACTCCTGTGGATCTGCGAGCAATTGCGGATCACAGGCCTCTGACGGTACCAATTGCCAGACTCCCCAGACACGTCCGGAGTAGCCGGCGTCGAAGTTGGCGTTGAGGCTAAACGACGCCACCCCGGTGAAACGAGGCTCGGGCGCTCCCTTGACGGAAGCGGCCTGGACGCACGAATAACCCAGGGTCTCGCGGATCCGTAGCGTGCCGCCGTCCGGGCAGGTCGGAGTGACTTCGTTCAACCAGACGATATCTCCGATCGTACAGTTTGCGACTCCCGGATCGAGGAGGCTGGTGGCTGGCCAGTCATCGGTGGCGATGATCTCCGTGCGCTCGACCGCCGCACCGGCCGCCAGGCTGAATAGCAAGGCGAAGGCGAAGATGGCACAGGATCTCCTCAGAATGGGTGTTGAGGTGGGATTGAGTGTTCTCATCTTGGTCTCCTTTCACAGTCCAGCCTATGAAGCCGGGAGAGCCGTGTCCTGACCGAAGAGGGCCGGAACTCCGCCGAGACGCTGACCATCGGCTGACGGAGGGGGTCGAGCCGCCCGGGCGTATACTTGTGCTCGAAGGCACAAGAAATGGACCGCCTGCCTCACGGCTACCGTTTCGGACGATTTGAAGTCACCCCCGAGGCTGCTGAGCTGCGGAGC
>JAOTZA010000394.1 GCA_029861655.1 Acidobacteriota bacterium
GAGCGGGTCGCCCCGCTTAGTTTTGTGGAAGCTGTATCGAGAAAACCGTTCCGTGCGGGCTGTTGTCCGCTACCGTGACCGTGCCGTGGTGCTCGTCGACAATCCGATGAACGATGGACAGGCCCAAGCCGGTGCCGCGGCCCTTGGTGGAGAAGTGGGGTAGAAAGAGCTTCTCGCGGGCGCTCGCTGGGATTCCCGGCCCGGTGTCGGCGACCTCGATCTCCAGACGCCCGTTGGCCTTGTGGAGCGAGACGCGGACGCTTCCGGGCGGTTCGGTCGCGTCTACGGCATTGTCCAGCAAGTTGATGAGGACTCGCTTGATCTGGGCGCGATCCAGCACCGCGGTTGCGGCGTCAGAGTCTATGCGGCCCTCGATCTCGACACCGGTTTTGATGCCGTCGTAGAGCATGAGGGTCTCGCGCACCAGCTTGGTCATGTCGGTTTCCGTCGGCCGCGGCGGCTGCATACGGGCGAAACGAGAAAACTCGTCGACCAACGACTCCATCGTTCTCACCTCATTCGAGATGATCTCGACACCTTCCTCGAGCGCGCGGCCCAGCTCGGAATCACCGTTCTGGTATCGCTTGAGGATCCGTTCTGCCGATAGCTTGATCGGCGTCAACGGGTTCTTGATCTCGTGCGCCACGCGCCGGGCGGCATCGTGCCAAGCGGCGCGTTGCTGCGCGTGGATGAGCTGGGTCAGATCCTCGAGGACCATGACGCGTCCGCTGGTGTTGCCGTCCTTGTCGCGCATGGCGCGGATCTTGGCGTCGAAGGTCTTCCACTGGCCGCCGAGCAGAAGTCGGACCGTACGCTGGAGTCGGCCACTTGGGCCCGGCTCCTCGACAAAGAGGGTCGCCAGCTTGGCGAGCTCGCCAGAGCCCCAGGCGTCCTGGATCGTCGCCTCCACCGCGGCGGGTCGCTCCTGACTCAACATTCGCAAGGCGGCACGATTGAAGACGAGAATGCGACCCTCGTTGTCGACCGAGACGACACCGGCGGCGACGTTTTCGAGCACCGCGGCAATGAGGGCCCCTTCATCTTCCAGACGTTGGTTGGCTCCGAGAAGATCTTCTTTGTTGTGTTTGAGCTGCTGGGTCATCTGATTGAACGAGTCCACCAAGACACCCAGCTCGTCGTCCGCGGGAACCTCGACGCGATAGTCGAGGTCCCCCTCCGCGAGACGGCGTGTGCCCTCCGCAACCGCCTCGATTGGGATCGTCACGCGTCGTGCCAGATAAAGCCCGACCCAGGAGGTGGATAGGAGAAGCACCAGGGTCACCATAAGGAATGTGAGCCGGTAGGCGGTCTCGATCTCCGGTCTACGCACCTCAAGCTGGCGGAACCCCTGATACGCATTGATCAACTCTTCACTTTGGGCGGCAAGCTCCGGATCGATCAGCGTCCCAACGACCACCACTGGACGGGTCTTGTTGTCCTCGGAGGGGGAGACCGCGGCGGTCAGGATCACCCTCCCCTGATCGCCAGGGAGGTTCAAAAATCGCTCTTCCTCGCCTTTGCGGAGGGCCGCTAGAAGAAAGCGGTTTCCGGGCTCGGGGAGGCGACGCAGTCCGGACTGGGGTAATACGACACCGTGAACAAAATCGGTCCCCGTATAGACGGCCAGACAGTCCACCCCCAGTTCGGACAGTAGCGCTTCGATCCGGGCGGCGACTCCGGGGCGAGCCTGTGGATCCAGGAGGTCGAGGGACTCGATCTCCTGGCGTGCTTTGAGAGCATTGGCTTGGTTCCACTCCGCCAGTTGGCGGTTGAGCCCTTCGGCGACCGCATAGCCCTGTTCGGCGACTCGCTTGATCGCGGCCTCATCGAACCAGCGTTCGATCCATCCATGAAGAAGCTGGGTCCCATAGCCGAAAAGAAGTAACACGGGAATCAGCGACAACAGCAGATACGTCGTCACCAACTTGGTTTTGAGCTTGGATCCGAGGATGCGGTTGTGTCGCTCGACCAGGAGCTTGACCAGGTTGCGGAAAAACCCGAAGAGAATCGCCAGGATCAAAAGAAGATTGATGTTCCAGAGCACAAAGAGCAGCACCCGGTTGGTCACCAGATAGGACGGCAACTCTTCGCTGCGTTGGATGAAGTAGTAGATGGACGTCAGGACGAACAGCAGCAGCGCCAGCCCGGCAACGATCCATCGGGTGTCTTTGCGGTAGCGTCCGAGGCGCTCGGCGAGTTTTGCGGACATCTAGCCTGACCTTCTCACCAGCGTGCGTCGCGAGAGGTCGGAAGTGCTTGGAGAACCAAGGCTTGCGACCGAGACCAACGTCAGCGTACTTGACGTACGCTGAGGCGGTCGACGGGAGCGTAACGCTGTAGATTCAGGCACTTGCGACCTCGTGGTAGAAGGTTGGTCAGAAGGTCAGGCTAGGGGGGCGCTGTCGATCCCTGCAGCTTTGCTACTGATCGTCGTGGCGATCAGCCGAGAGCGAACTTGTCCGATTCGACCCAATCGGTCTTGACGGTTGTGGGAATGAGGAAGAAGATGCTGCGGGAGCCCAGGGCGGCACGGGCGCGGACATAGATTCGGTTGCCGCGAATGCTCTCGACGTTGAAGATCTCGAGGTCGTCGAAGCGAGTCATAGCGGCGTGCAACTCGTCTTCGTCGAGGAGAACCCGGCTCTCGATGAGTTTTCCGTTGAGCTTGTAATTGACGAGGTACTCGCGCGTTACCGCGTTGTACATGGCCACCGCTTGAAAGGTGCTCCCGCTGATGTCGTTGTCGAACCAGCGGCGCCGGGGCCTGACAAGCTTGAACTTGAAGT
>JAOTZA010000098.1 GCA_029861655.1 Acidobacteriota bacterium
GATCGGGATGAGCCTCTCCAACCTCTACCGGTTTGCCCAGAAACCGATCCTCGAACACTTCCCTGGGCGCCTGGCCTACTACGCGAGCCATGTGCTGATCGTGGTCACCGGAGTCGGCTTCGGTGTCGAGGTCGCTATCCGGATCATCGATGCGATCGGCGGCGCGTCGACGACCGACATGCGCCCCGACGTGTTTCGAATCGGTCTGGTCGTGGCGACGGTGATTGTGGTCACCGTGGTCTCCTTCGAGAAACTGCGCGAAAGGGCGCGTGCCACGGAGTTGGTGGCCCAGCAGGCGCAAAAAGAGGCGCTTAAGGCGCAGCTCGAAGCGCTCCAGGCGCGAACCAATCCGCACTTCCTATTCAACAGCCTCAATACCGTCGCCGGTCTGATCGAGGAAGATCCGCACGGGGCGGAGAAGGTGCTCGAAAAACTCTCCGGTCTGTTCCGTTACTCGCTGGACGGGTCGAAGACCGAATGGGTGAGGCTTGAACAGGAGCTCAAAGCCGTCACCGATTACTTGGAGGTCGAGCGGATCCGGCTCGGCGAGCGGCTGCGCGCCGAGGTCGAGGTCGAACCGGGGGTCGAGAGTCTCCTCGTTCCACCCTTGTTGCTCCAGCCGTTGGTAGAGAACGCGGTGCTTCACGCGGTGGCGCCCCGCGCCTCCGGAGGGAAGCTGGTTGTTCGCGCAAAACGGGAGGGCCTGAGCCTGCAATTGGCCGTCGAGGACGATGGTCCGGGTTTGGGAAACTCGGAGCACAAAGGAAGCGGGACGGCTCTCGACGATCTGCGTCAGCGCCTGGCGATGGTGTACGGTGACCAGGCGGCACTCGAAACCGAGTCGCCCGCAGCCGGTGGCTGCAGGGTCACGGTCCGATTGCCGCTCGAAGGTGTGGCGAGAGGAGAAGACGCCGGGGCCTCGGACAAATCCGAGGCGGGATCGGCGGCATCGGAGATCGCGTGAAGGTTCTGGTCGTCGATGACGAGCGGGTGGCGCGGAATCGCCTCAAGCGAATGCTCGGGCGGATCGAAGGGCTCGAGGTGGTGGGCGAGGCAGCCGACGGCAAGGAGGCGCTCGAGCGGATCGTGGAGCTCGAGCCCGACGTGGCGTTTCTCGACATTCGGATGCCCGAGATGGACGGTCTCGAGCTCGCGCGCCGATTGCCCGAGAGCACGCGGGTGATCTTTACGACGGCCTATGACGAGTACGCGGTCGAGGCCTTCGAGACTTCCGCAGTGGATTATCTTTTGAAGCCGGTCGAGGCCGAACGTCTCGAAACAGCGATTCGCAAGCTCGAGCGCCGGGCGGCGAGGCGAGAAACGCCGGATCTCGAGCGGCTGCTCGAGCGAATCGTCGGCCGGGACGAACCGCGCCGCATCACGGCAAGGCGCGGGGACACTATCCGCGTGTTCGACCCGAGGACCATCTCGCGATTTCACGCCCAGGACCGCTACACGGTATTCCGCCACGAGGGTCACGACTATCTTCTCGACGAGAGCATCACCTCGCTCGAGGAACGGCTCGCTGACGTGGGGTTTGTCCGCACTCATCGGAGCGAACTGGTGAGCCTCGATGCGATTCGCGCGCTCAAGCGAGAGGACGACATCAACCATGTCGAACTGGCGGACGGCCAGCGCGCCGTGGTCAGTCGCCGACACCTCAGGGAACTCAAGCGACGGCTCGGGATCCCGGTCAAGTAGACGCCTGAAAGGGCCGAATCTGCTGCGTTACGCTCCCTGCGGCCTCCTCGGCGTACTTCGAGTACGCCTGTGTCGACCTCGGTCGCAAGCCTTGCATCTCCGGACATTTCCGGCGTCTAACTCGTTCTGTTGGCCGTCGCTGTGAGCGGCTAGAACGCGGGGGTGTTCTCGAGCGGCGGCTCCTGAATCGAGGCGAGGTAATCGACCAGCAGGTTGATTTGAGATTCGACCTCCACCTCTTGGTCGTCGCCGCGACCGAGGTCCCGGAGAGAAAGACCCCAGATCGGCATCTCACGGGTTCCGTGGGTTCCAATGTCGATTCGTCCATCGATGATCTGCGCGATCTCATCCCGAGGGAAATCCCCCTCACGCCTCTTGGCTATTCGGGTCAGATCTGCGGGCTCGACCCTGAGATCGTCAGCGATGGTGCCGTCTCCGGCACCGGATACTCCATGACATGAGCTGCAATGGAGACGGTAGAGGATCCGGCCGCGCGGGGGTGGACTTTGAGAAGCCTTCTCCTCGGCCCCTATCGGACCGGGAGCAGCGAGCAGGACGCCGAGAGCCAGCGCGAGCGGCAAGATTCCCATGAATCATCAGGGTAGCAGGACTCTCCTGGAAGCGAACCGTGCGGGTGGGCGGTTCTGCGCACCCCACTGCGGGTGGGCGGTCGAAGACGTCTGGCGGTGGTAGTTTCTCGGGATGGCCACGGCTGCAAACCAGAATGATTCGGTGTGGGAAAAGCCCGACTCGGTCGAGAGGTTCGCTGCCCGCGATCCGGATCTCAGGTTGCTCGAGCTGATGGACGGTCTTACAGACGCGAGCCGCTGGAGGATCCTCGATCTTGGCTGCGCCGGCGGTCGCAACACGGTGGTGCTGGCCAAACGTGGGTTTGATGTTCACGCTCGGGATGCGTCCCGGGCGATGATCGCTCGCACCCGTCAACGTGTGGCGGAGATTCTGGGCGAGAAGGAAGCGTCGCGGCGAGTGCGTCGCGGAAGGATGGACGAACTGGGCGACTTCACCGCAGACGTGTTTAACCTGGTCGTTGCGCTCGGTCTCTACCACTGTGCGTCTAGCCGAGAGGAGTGGGACGGCGCGCTCTCCGAGACCGTTCGGGTTCTCAAACCAGGTGGCAGGCTCCTGGTCTCCGTCTTCCACCCCGAAACGGATCTTCACGGCAAGGGCACACAGCCGGTGCCGGGAGAAGAACACGTCTACAGCGGCTTCTCGTCGGGCCGCACCTTCTTGGTGGACGCGCCGACGCTCGACTCCGAGGTCGCGCGGTTCGATCTCGAGCCCGTTGTGCCCACCAACACGGTGAGGGTTCCGCTCGAGAAAGGCCGGCGAGTCGTGGTCAACGCGCTCTACACTAAGAAAAGGGGACAGTCCCCGAGTTGAGCAAGGAGGACTGTCCCCGAATCGCGATCGCGCCGGCAGCGGTGCCCGATCGCATCAGTTGGCGTACTTCAGGTACACATCGCCGTTGATCGTGCGGATCTTGACGTCGTTGCCGCCGCCGTTGAAGCTACCGCCGGCTGAGATGATCTTGCGTGGTGACCCGAAGGTCTTGGTCCAGCTATCCGACTCGCTGATCTCGAGCTCGGCATCTGAGATGATCTCGTACTTGTCGCTGCGGCCTTTTGTATAGGCGATCTCGATGTCCACCTCCATCGAGAAGTTTCGCGGCACGGTGAGGTGGATGTCGCCGCCCTTGGAGTCGATCTCGATATCGCGATCCGCCGCCTGGGGGTCTCCGACAACGGTGACCTCGACGTCGCCGCCCATGGTGTTGGCGGTGACCCGGCCATCGACGCTTCCCAGCACGATGTCACCACCCATGGTCTCCGCATCGACAAAGACCGCCGCTCGAGCCAGTTCGATGTCCCCGCCCATCGTCTCCAATGTGGCGCCCGACATGGCTTCGCCGAGTTCGATATCTCCCCCCATCGTGGTGATGGTAACCGCCTGACCGGTCGAGGAGCCGTCCGGGCGCGTCACGTTCTTATAGCTCACGTCGCCGCCCATCGATGAACCATTCACGTCGCCGATGACGTTTTCGAGCATCACATCGCCGCCCATGGTGCTCACCTCGCCGTCGACCCGCGAGTCGGTCAGCTCAATGTCGCCACCCATGGTCGAGAGCTTCAGCACCCCGGTCAGGTTCGACAGGTCGAGATCGCCACCCATGGTCTCGCCGCCGATCTTTCCCTCGACATCCTCGACCGAGATGTCTCCGCCCATCGACTCGATCTCGACATTGAACCGCCGTGGCACGCGAATCGAGATCTCGAACCCGGACTTGTGGTGGTTTCCCTTGCCGATGGTCTCGGTCTTGACCAGGACACCGTTGGATGTCCGCCTCACTTCGACCGTCTGTTTGTCGCGGTCGCGGCCGGTTGCCTCGGATTCCACCGAGACCAGGTTGCGGTCCCAGCCGACGACTTGTACCGAGCCGCCGGTGGCCATCTCGACCCGGAGAAGCTCGCCGGGCGTCGCTTCGATCTCTTCTTCCCGGACATCGGCCGATAGGAAGCCGGGGCCGGCGAGGAACGCCAACAGGGCGATCAGGACGGTTGTTCTTTTTGCATTCATGTGTATTCCTCCTGGAGCGCCTTGGCGCTTCCTTCCATTGCTCGATTAGAAGTCGGCCAGATACGTTCGGGCGCGCGCCGCGATGGCGGTTCCCGGTTCGGGTCGGCCCTCTGCCAGCGCCGCGGTCAGCGCCTCGGGTGGCACCTGACCGGCGGTCAGGTTGTCGATCGCCAGGAGCCGTAGCTGAACGGACTCCTCGCGTTTGAGAACATCTAGAAAAGCCGCCCGGACCTGCGGTTCGCTTGGGTCTGCAGCGAGCCTGTCGAGAGCCTTGAGTCGAACGGCGAGGTTGTCGTCTTCGAGCAGTGCAGCGATCAACGCGTCCTGCACCTTGGGTTCGAGCGAGGGTGCAAGCGAGATCGCCTCGAGCCGGGTGTCCAGGGGCGATCGGTTGACCAGCGACTGCACCAGGACCTCGGTCACCAACGGATCATCCTTCTGGCGGATCAGGTCCAGGTGAGTGGAGACGTCAAAGCTCAAAGCGATGGTGTCGCTATCGAGCTCCTTCACCTGCACGTTCGAGTAGAGGTAAGGAGAGTTCTCGGATTCCGCCAACCGATGGCTTTGCGATGCAGCGAGCTCGATCCCTTCGGTGAGAGTCTCCTTGGGAGCGGACGGACTCTGCATTCCACGCGGGCCGCCGACTCCCACAAAGAACCCAACGACCAGAAGGACCGCTGCGAGGGCGGCCGCAAAGGCCGGTCTTGCGAAGAAGGCTGAAATCGGGCCCCATCCACGTTCCCGGGCCGGCTCGTTCCGTACCTTTCGGAGTACGCCCCGGCGCAGCTCCAGGAGATCGGCGTCGGCCGGCTCGACCGACTTCAGGTCGACTCCGGCGAGTTGGCGGTGGACCTCGTAGAGTTCGCTGCAGACCGGGCAACCGGCCACGTGTCCTTCGAGGTCACCGATCTCGTTGGTTTCGAGCAGCCTCTCGATGAGCTTCTGACTATCGACGCATTCCGGCATGATTGTTTTGTCCTTTCGGTCGTCCTGATCTCTCTGGTGATCGGGGCTCAAGCCCGGACGACCTCCTTTCTCAGGTTTCGAACTCCCCGGAAGAGGACGTTTTTTGCCGTCCCTTCGCTGCACTCGAGAACCGATGCCACCTCACGAACGGAGAGGCCATGGAGATAGCGCAAGACAAGGGCCGTGCGATAACGGCGGCTCAGCCGTCCGAGACCACCCAGAAGAATCCGCTGCTGCTCCTTCTGCAGCTGCTGCATCTCCTGGTCGGGGGTCGACGGGGCCGCGGCGAGCTTTCCGAAGTCGCCTTCGAAAGATTCCCGGCCTTGTACGTGGCGGCGGTTCGACCGTAACCAGCTCACCCCTTCGTTGTACGCGATCTTCATCAGCCAGGTCTTGAAGCCACTCCGTCCCTCGAAGCTGCCCAGCCGCCGATAGGCCTTGAGGAAGACCGCCTGGGAGAGATCCATCGCGTTTTCGTGGCTACCACCGAAGCCCCAAGAGGTCTTGTAGACGTGCCGTTCGTAACGGCCCATCAGCTCGTCATAGGCGTCGAGCCGGCCGCCGAGGATCTCCTCGATCAGTTCTGAATCGGTTGGGGGGGCGGCGGGCGCTAATGCTGGCATTCACCTACATTAGACGCAGGCCCGGACGATTGGTTAGCACCCAGAGTGCAAAAAGGGCTAGCCGGAGCTACCAACCGGGGCGTAGGCGGCGGGGGCGGCTTCGAACACGCCCCGATTCGGGCTGGCGCGGGTTGCTTCGGGCGACGGACGGGCGGGGGCGGCGGTTCGGGTCGAGTGTTCGAGCAGTTCGGTGGCCGTGTTGATGGTCACCGCGAAACCGATCCCCGCCGAGCCGCCCGCAGTCGTCCAGTAGCTCGATGCGATCGCGACCAGGCGACCGGCCGAGTCAAAGAGCGGCCCGCCGCTGTTTCCCATGTTGATTGCCGCGTCGGTCTGGATGAACTCGGCGGTTGCCTGGCCGGACTCGTCGTTGGTCTGCCGGAAGCCGCTGATCCGTCCCACCGAAAGAGAGTTCACGAGGCCAAAGGGGCTGCCGATGACCATCACACGCTGCCCGACGGCCAGATAGTCTGAGTCTCCGAGAGTGGCGGTTGCAAGATCGGCGACCGGTTCGGAGATCTCCAGCAGTGCCAGATCCGAGTCTTCGTCTAAGAAGATCGTCGTGGTGGGGTACTCCAGCCCGTCTTGGGTGCCGACCAGTACGCGGTCTTGACCACGCAGGAGGTGGGCCGCAGTCAGAACCCGGCCGTGGTCCGAGACCACTACGCCGCTGCCGTGGGCACGCATCGTCTCGACGCCTTCGTCGGTGACCAGGTCGAGTTCTCCGTAGACCGCGACCACCGCCGGGAGCACCTCGAGATAGAGATGCGCAACAGCGGCTTCGTCTGGGGCCAAGTCGCCTGGGATCTGTTTTGTCCGCTCCGACGGCTGCAGATCGCGTTGCGCGGAAATAGATCCCGGCACGAAAAGCAACGCCATAGCCAGAAATATGGCGACGACGGACGTGCGTCCGCAGGTCCGTGGCAGGTTGGGGTGTCCTTTGCGTCGGGCGTCTCTCATGGGGTTGACGTCGTAGAGCGCAAGAAAGAGGCCAACTCCGGCAAAGCAGGTGGTCACGCGGGATTCGAGGGTTCTCTCGCGAACATTAAGGCCCATAGCGTCCATGGAATGCCAAATTGCGTCACCCCAAAGACCCGGAGGAGTATTTCCGCAAACCGACCGCTGGAAATGTAATCTTCGGGAGTGATGAAATGGTGGGAGCAAGTCCACCAGGGCATGCGACTCGGGAGGAGACACCACACCGGTTTGTTCACAGTCTGGCCAGGTTCTCGACGACGGGCTTCCGAATGACCGAGAAGACCGCGGCGAATCTTGTCCGGACAGCGGTTTTTGTCTGGAGCCTGATCTTTGCGCTATCTGTTTTTCTGGCGATCTTTCCCGAAAAGGCTGCCGAAACGACGGCAAGCGGGTTCACTCCGGGCGCCAACCGCGCCGAGATCTTCTTTCTCTGGCAATTCTTGGCTCTGGGCATGGCGGTGGTTTCCGCGGTGTGTGCCCGTCTTGCTCGAACCAAGATTCGCAAACCGGTCCGGGGGCTGGGTTATCTGCCATTGGCGGTCCATTTGGTCCTCGGGGTGCTGCTTTTGTGCATGGCTCTGGTCGCAGTTCTCTTGATGTAGTACGGGCTGCTAGATGGAGAACGCACGGATCGTCGCGGTGCTCGAGGAGGTGGCCGACTTGCTCCAGCTCCAGGAGGCGAATCCGTTTCGGGTTCGTGCCTATCGCAATGCGGCGCGGGTTCTGAGCGAGGAGACGACACCGCTCCGAAAAAGAGTCGCGTCGGGGGAGGACCTGACAAAGCTCCCGAGCATCGGCCGCGAGATGGCGGCGCATGTCGAGGAGTTGGTCGAGACAGGGGAGCTGAGGCTGCTGGACGAGCTCGGGTCCGAGGTGCCGCGGAGTCTCGTCGAGGTCATGGCGCTCCCGGGGCTGGGACCCAAGAAGGCGGCGCGGCTGTGGAAGGAATTGGGGGTCGAAAGCGTCGAGGACCTGGCTGCCGCGGTGCAGGCCGGAACCGTCGCCGGGCTCTCCGGCTTCGGGCGCAAGACTGAGTTGCAACTCGCCAGGGCGATGACGCAACACCAAAGACACCGCGGTCGGTTCAAGCTGGTCGAAGCGGATCGTATGGCCGCTCCGTTGCTCGAGCAGCTGGCTGTGGCGGACGGGGTACGGCGGGTCGAGATCGCCGGCAGCTTTCGCCGTCGACGGGAAACCGTCGGAGACCTGGACATCCTGGTTGTTGCCCCGCGGTCGGAAGCGGTGATGGATTGCCTCGTCAGCTATCCCGAGGTCTCGGAGGTACGGTTGGCTGGAGACACCCGGGCAACGGTGATCCTCGAGAAGGGCCTGCAGGTGGATCTGCGCGTGGTGCCGGCCCGGAGCTATGGCGCCGCGCTCATCTATTTCACCGGCTCCAAGCCGCACAACATCAAGCTGCGGCAACGCGCCCTCGAGCGCGGGTTTCATCTGTCGGAGTACGGGCTTTTCGAACCGGAAGAAGAAGCCTCGGTCTCGACCGGCGAGGAGCGAGATGCGCAGGGCTCGGGCCGGTTTGTTTCGGGGATGACCGAGAAAGCCGTCTATCGGGCCCTGGGTTTGCCCTGGATCGCGCCCGAACTGCGCGAGGACCGAGGTGAGATGGCGGCGGCAGCCGAGAAACGCCTGCCAAGGCCGATCGAGCTTGCCGATCTCCGGGGAGACCTGCAGATGCACTCCACCTGGTCGGATGGCAAGAGCTCGATCGAGGAGATGGTCACGGCGGCTGCCGCGCGCGGCTATGAGTACATCGCGATGACCGACCACAGCCCGTACCTGGGTGTCGTCGGAGGTCTCGACGCCAAGCGGCTGAGGTTGCAGTGGCAGGAGATCGAGGCGGTCGAGGAGCGTCATCCCGAGATCCGCATTCTCCGGGGCCAGGAGGTAGACATACTTCCCGACGGCTCGCTCGACCAGACCGATGACGCGATGGCCGAGCTCGATCTGGTAGTGGCGGCCGTTCACTCGCAGTACGATCTGGCTCCTGCCGAGCAGACCCGGCGTATTCTGAAAGCGCTACGGCACCCCGCGGTGCACGTTCTTGCTCATCCGACGGCGCGCAAGATCAACCAGCGTCCGGGGATGGACTTCGATCTCGATGCAATTCTCGACTGCGCATTCGAAGAAGGCGTGGCCGTAGAGCTCAACGCTCTTCCCAGCCGGCTCGATTTGCGTGACACCCACGCCATGAGGGCGCGTGAGCTGGGAGTCAAGATCGTGATCAGCACCGACGCCCACCACGTGCGCGACCTCGACGCGATGCGCTACGGGATCGATCAGGCCCGCCGCGCCTGGCTCGAACCCGGCGATGTGCTCAACACCCTGCCGCTCTCGAAGCTGCTCGAGAACCTGCGCCAATGAGCGAAACGACCGAGGGGACCGAAAAGACCGAGAGGACCGAAGATCCCAGCGCCGAGCTGACCGAGGACGCGGTCGAGGAGTTCGGCGAGCTCGCCCGCTACACGGCGGCCGGATTTCTCGGCGGACTGGCGCTCGGGTTTGTTCTCGACCGGCTGGGGCTCGGGCGCAGCGGTCTCGGGCAGTGGGCGGTCAGGACAGTAACCGGAGAAGGCGAGAGTCTTCTCGAAGGCTTCTTCGCCCTGCGCCGCCATCTCTCCGGGGCGGCCGCTTCGCTGGCCCAGGCCTATGGCTGGGGCAAGCTCGCCGGGATGGCTTTCCCGTGGCTGGTCGATGGCACGAGCCGCCTCATGGGTGTCGATGTCTACGGGGTGCCCGGGTTCTACATCCCGTTCTTCTATGCCATGTCGGATCAGATCGGCGGTGGAGTCTCGGGGTTTCTCTTTCTGCGCTCGCGGTCACCAAGCCTGGGTCGCGCCGTCAATGCCTACCTTACCCACCCGGTCATGCTGACCGGTCTCGTCGTCGTCCTCGTGGTGCCGGTCGGACTGGCACTGGCGCGTCTCCTGGGTTTTGAGCCCGGCACCCAGGTGCTCACCGCGCTCGAGACGATGGCCGCCAACCTGTGCTGGCTGCCGCCGCTCGTGGGCTGGTGGAGCGAGCGTAGGAAGCACCGGTGAAACCGTCGAAGGTCTCCTTGCTCGCGCCGTTCCCTGGCAACCCTCGGCCAGTGCCGTATGGCGCTAACCGTTTAGCAGCTCAATCTCGGCTTCGACCCGCTCCCACTCTTTCATCAGCTCCTCGACCCTGACGCCCAGGTCCTTCTGTTCGCGCTCGAGCTTGTTGACCTGTTTGGGCGGAGTCTTCTCGAAGAACGTCGGGTCGCAAAAGGTCTCGTTGATCTCGTGAACGCGAGCTTCGGCTTGCTCGATCTCGCCGGTAAGTCGATCGCGATCGCGTTCGAGCTGGCGAAGTTGGCGTTTACGGTCGCCGTCGTTTGTGCCACGAGCCTTCTTCTCCTTGCGTTTCTCCCGCCGTGCCTTGAGAACCACGGCATCGGAGTCCAGGTGGTCGTCGCCGCAGTGGGCGATGTAGTCCTCGAAGGTGCCGCGGTAGTCGTCGAACCCCTCGGGTTTGATCTCGACGATGCGGGTGGCCAGGGCCGAGACGAACCACCGGTCATGTGACACGAAGATCAGCGTTCCTTCATACTTCGCGAGTCC
>JAOTZA010000395.1 GCA_029861655.1 Acidobacteriota bacterium
CACCCGCTCGAGATCCTCATAGTTGAGCTTCTCGGCGGTGTCGCTTGGCCGGTGATAGTCCTCGTGGCTACCGGTGAAGA
Source organism: Acidobacteriota bacterium (assembly GCA_029861655.1). Lineage (GTDB taxonomy): Bacteria > Acidobacteriota > Thermoanaerobaculia > Multivoradales > JAHEKO01 > JAOTZA01. The sequence goes on from JAOTZA010000395.1 coordinate 81, forward strand.
ACTGAATCGAGGGGACCGAAGCTTGATAGAAGGTCGTGCTGTCATTCGGTAGATAGGGATCATCGGCGGTCTGGATGTCGAAACCCACTGGGACGTTGACCTGCTCGATCATGCGCGGCCAGATCGAGCTCGATCCCACCGCCTGGAGGCTCAGCTTGTTGTCGCGCATCCGCCCCACCATATCCATGTTGACGTAGGCGGCGATCTCATCGGCGGCGATCGGAGGATCCTCCTTCATGAACTTGGCCGAACCCAGCAAACCGAGCTCCTCCCCGGACCAAAAAGCGAGGAGAACGCTGCGCTGTCTCTCTCGTTGCGCCAACCGCGAGCCGGCCTCGAGGACCGCGGCGACACCCCCTGCGTTGTCGTCGGCGCCGTAGTGGATACCGCCCTCTTCTTCCTTCCGGGCCAGCGAGTTGCCACCGCCGCCGCGACCCAGGTGGTCATAGTGGGCGCCAAAGACGATCCAGGGTTTGTCCGTCAACTCGCCATTCCCCGGAAGTACCGCCAACACGTTCTGCCCGATCTTTTGCTCTCGCTTTACCTTGACGTTGAGGGTCAGCACGAGATCCTGAATCTCAAAGCCGACGGAGTGCGGATTCCCATCGTCGAAACTCTTTTGCACGCTCTCCAAGGTCTTGTCCTCGAGACCGGCAAAGAGCCGCTCGGCCACTTCACCGTTGATGCTCGCGGCGACGATCCCCGAGCCCGCGATCGCGGTGTCGAACTTCATCGGGATGGTCTCGCCGGCGTTCGGGGAGCGCGGACCGCTGACGACGAGGAGCGCCTTGGCCCCTCGCTCTCGGGCCTGCATGGCCTTGTACCGCAGACCCGAATAGCGCGCCAGAAGCGTGCGGGTCTCCTGATCGACGTCCTCCGGAAAGTACCGCAGGACCATCACGATCTTGTCCTCGACATCCAGCGTGGCGTAGCTGTCGTACGAGTAGTCCTGGCTCTCGGGGATGACCAGACCGTAGCCGGCAAAAACCAGCGGCCCATTGACCTCGCCGGTGTCGGAGAATGACAACGCTTGGACTTTGTCGGTCCCGGCCCAACCCGCCTGTCCCGTCGGGTCGGAAAGAGCCAGCGTCGACCCTGTGTCACTGGTGCCGGCGGTGAATTCGAAAGGACGCAGAAACCCCTCCCGACCGGGCAACGGCTCGGCGCCGAGCTTCTCGAGCTCTCCGACCAGGTATTCGGCGGCTAACCGCGCACCACCGGTGCCGGTCAGTCGGCCCTCGAGCTCCTCGGAGGTCAGATACTCCACATGACGGCGGAGGCCTGTTGCTTCTTCCTGGCCCGCCACCGGACTACCTGCCAACAGACCCAATGCCCCCAGCGTCAGAACCAGCACGGCCGGGGTCCGGAGACTCGATCGCAGAGATGGGATTCTTCTATTCATGATCCGTTTTGTCCTCATTCTTCGCACCGGGGACCGGTGTTGTTTCATCCTTCGCGCCGGCGGCCGGTGCGGGTTCATTCTTCGCCCCCCGGACCGGCGCCTGTTCCAGAGCCTCCAGCGCCTTCTCGTGGTTCCACCGTCCGATGTAGATCTGCCCACCTTCACCGGCGTGCCGCGTCGAGGTCCAGGCCAGGCTCTCCCCATCGGGGGTCGGCACGGGCAGACCGTCAAAGCCATCGGTGGTGGTGACACGCACCGGCTCCTTGGTTCCTTCGGTATCGACGATAAAGACCTCGAAGTTCCCGAAACCGAATTTGTTGGAGGCAAAAAAGATGTACTTGTTCGAGGGGTGCTCGTAGGGCGCCCAGCTCATCGAGCCGAAGTCGGTGATTCGGCGCTGATCGCTACCATCCAGGTTCATCGTCCAGACATCGGCGGTCAGACCCTCTTCATCGAAACGGCGCCACACGATCCGTGAGCCATCATGAAAGAAGAAAGGACCGCCATCGTAGCCCGGAACATCCGTCAACCGGCGCTGCTCCGACCCGTCGGCACGCATCACATAGATCTCGCCAAAGTAGGCCGGGTTGATCTCGAGGAGCTTTTGCTCTTCTTCGGAGAGCTCCCGGTTATAGGCGCCACGCGTGGAGCTGAAGACGATCCACTCGCCGTCGGGCGAGTAACTTGCCTCGGCGTCGTAGCCGCGGACATCAGTCAGCCGCACGAGCTCATGGGCCGAGCCGGTGCCAGCCTTCTCCACCCACACCTCCATCTCCGGGTCGTAGTCCCAGGCATATCTCCTCTCCTGCCCCGAAGCCCGCAGGTCCAGCTCGGCCTGCTGGTACTCCTTGGAGCGTGGGTCATGGTGCGTCGATCCAAAGAGGACATCGCCCGAGTCGGGACGGATGAACGGACAGGTGGTCTTGCCGTGACCCGGGGAGACGCGGCGGGTGTCCCCGGTCTCCATGTCGAGTAAATAGATCTGGTAGAAGGGATTCACCGGATCCCTCTCGCTCTGAAAGACGATTTGCTTGCCGTCGGGCGAGAAGTAGCCCTCGCCGGCGCGCCGGCCCTCGAACGTGAGGCGACGAACCCTGCTCAGGAAATCGCTCTCCTGGAACCCGGTCGACTCCGGAGTCTCGGCGGACTCGGTGCCCGCCCCCTGCGACGCCATCGGAACCGCCAAAAGCACCGCAAGCAGTGCGCAAAAAACCCTATGTTTCTTCAATTTCCCCATGAGTTGGATGCCCTCCGTCGGGTAGGTCTGCCCAGCCGAAAAAGAGCCTATC
>JAOTZA010000396.1 GCA_029861655.1 Acidobacteriota bacterium
GTCGACTCGGTGATGACGGTCTGGGAAGCGGCGGACGACCACCCGCTGCGCGCCCTGGAGATCCAAGACGGCCTACTCCGGCCGTACGGTGGCGACCGCGACGTCTCGACCGAGCGCCAGTCCTACCCGCCGGCGTACTACTACGACCAGGGAGTCTGGGCCTTCCGGAAGGAATGTGTCGACCGCCGTGATGGACCGAATCCCTGGTGGTGGATGGGCCGTCGCTGTCATCCTATTGTGCGGACCTGGGTGACCGGGAGGGATGTCCACACCCGTTTCGACCTTGCCATTGCCGAATGGTGGCTCTCGCGTCCTGCGAATCGGGAACGCTAGCTCAGACTCCGATGAAGTTTTCGAAACCGTCTGCCAGGTTCATCGGGCGAGCCTGGGCCCGGTGGCGCGCTCGCCCGGTTTCGACCCCGATGGACTCCGAGTATGGGGAGATTCGGGAAGCTCGGCTCTTGGGTGTCAGTCGTTGCGGCCTGCCAAGCTGGCGCGCTCGGCTCGACGGTGTGGCGGCCAAGATCTACCGCTGCCACTCGCCTGAACAGGCCCGCTTCATCGACTCACTGTCGAAGCTCCAGGACGTGTCGTCCTACTTTCCCGAACCGTTGGCGCGGCGCGGTTCGGTGCTGGCAGTTCGCTGGATCGAAGGCGAAGCATGGTCCGGCGAGGCGCTGAAACGAAACCCGCTGAGGGTACGGCAGGTGGCCAGGCTCCAAGCGGCTCTCCATTCCCGGACTATTGAAGGTGCGCCGGGCTTTTCGTACTCGGCCTTCCTGAAACGACGCTTTTCCGACTTTCAGGCGATCTGGCCGGTGACCGAAGCGTACGAGAGCCTGACTGACAAGCTCGACAGCGAGCCCGCCGCCGATATCACGCCGCGCATCTCGCATCCAGACGTGACGCCCCAAAACCTCGTGCAAGACAGCTTCGGCAAGCTCAAGGTCATCGACAACGAACTGCTCTCGCAAAGCTCTGAATACCACATTGACCTCTTCAACACCGATCGCGTCCTGGGGTCTCCAGGGCTGGAGGCAAAGCGCAGGTATTACCTGGAGTCCTACATGGAGGCCGGTGGAGATCTGAGCAATCTGGTTGCTCGTGCTGGCTTCTTTTCCGCGCTTTGGCAGCTGAGAATGATAGGAGCGTTGCTCCAGGACGGGTTGGTGGCCCCGGCAATAGACGCGGCGCGGCGGGCCGTCACAGGGGGGTCGCCGCGTCACCCGCTGATCGAGGTGGCCCAGGAGCTACTGTCCTGAAAACCGAGTGAGGCGCTGCCGGCTAGACGCCTTCGAGCACTTGCTGGGCGCGCGCGGCCCAAGTGAAGTGATCCACCAGGTCCTTTCGGGCCGATTCTCCAAGCCGGCGGCGGAGTTGAGGATCACCGATCAACCAGCGTAACGCTCGTTCCCACGACTCGGGCTCTTCAGGGGGAACCAGAATCGCGTTGCGCTCGTGTTCGAGGACCTCTCGAAGTACCGGCATGTCCGAGGACAAGATCGCTACGCCGGAGGCCATGTACTCGAACATCTTGAGAGGCGACATGAATCGGCTGATGTCGAGGTCGCCACCGGCCGGCATGACCCGACGGCCGTAGGGCATGAGCAGGACGTCAAAGGTCGGATAGCGCCGCTTGAGCTCCCCATGTCCGACGAATCCAACCAGCTCGAGATTGGGAGGCAGACCGGCCGCGGCCAAGCGCGCGAGCCTGGGGCGGTCGCCACCGAGGATCTCGAACTTCGCCTCGGGTATGCGCCGCGCCAGTTCGATGACCATGTCGACGCCTTTGCCTGGATAGAAGCTCCCAACGTAGCCGATCCGAGGACGTGACCCCATCGCCGGCGGTTTCTGCGGAGCCGACGGCGCGTCTGCGCCGTCATGCGCAACCACAATGTCGCCGTGCCTGGGGTGGCGCCCCGCGGCGAGATAGCTGGCCTGCAGGGCGCCCGAGACCAGCACCAGGCGTCGCAAACACGGGGAGCGCAGCGCTGCATCGATGAGCCTGTTCACCCGCCGGCTGGTCAGGACGCCGTGCTGTTCGAAAATCAGGGTCCGCTTCAACCTGGAGGCGAGCCAGGCAGTGATGGGGTCGCGCGTGTACACGAGAGTGTCGCGGCTGGCGAGGAGCCGCGCAAACACGAACGCCGCGTAGAGCGCGCCTCCCCCGCGGAGACCGGGTCGCGGCAGCTTGACGATCGAGAAACCGGGTTCGACGCCGTAGAACGCGAAGTCGTCTCTCACCCCCGGTTCCTCACGCGAGCGACATCTCTTGGTGACCAGAGTGACCGAGTGGCCCGCGTTTGCCATCGCCTCGCACATCTTCATTACCTGTACGCTGCTGGCGCGTCTCGAGGGCACGTACGAGAAGGAAACGTAGAGGATCCTCAGGTCCGCACCTCGAGAGCCGAGAGGTCACAGTTGTCGGCGAGCCAATCGACAATTGCTACGGCGCAAGCCGGGGCGGCATACTCCCGATCATTGACGATCCGCTGGACTCTCGGTGGAACTTCGAGCCGCGCGAGCGCGGTCACGACCTCCCGCAACCGCCGTCGGGCGGTCACGAGCGCGTCCGGACCGAGATCCGATTGCTCCAGACGGCTCGTCGATCCCGCGCGTTCTCGCAGCCGCGAGATCACCGTCTCGTTGTCCGCGTCGATCAGGGCGATGAAGTCGGGGCGAGGAGAGCGCTCGAGCAGACCCTCAGCCAGGAGGGGGAAAGAAGGCGCTCTGGCCCTCAGACCGATGGACCACAGCGCCTGACCGATC
>JAOTZA010000099.1 GCA_029861655.1 Acidobacteriota bacterium
GGCTTGAGAGAGGGAGCCGGCGTCCAACGCGATCGTCTCATTGATGAGAAGACACGTCATCCGGCAGTTCTTGCTTTCGCCGCCGAAACAGCCCAAGATTTCTATCTGCATCGTGCCGTGCGCAGTCTACCTTCCGCCTTACGACGCTGCCAACCGAGCGGGGAGAATACGGGGCGGCCGGGTCGGAGTCTCCGCAGGGCACCCCGCGACTCAAAGACCGACCTACATGAAGAGCCAGCCCTTCGCGGCCCGGTCAATGTGCCGGCAGGAACGCTGTGAGCCCGTGAGCATTCGCCGCTCGGGGCAGTTTTCGAGCGGTCCGCGCGGGCGAAACAACGAGGCGCGAGCGAGCTCATCCAAGCTCGACAAGCGAGCGCCGTTTCCAGCCGCACGTGGACCGGGTCGCTGTCAGTTGGCCCTCGCTAGAACCTTGGTCCGATCCAGAGCTCGGACGAGAAGCTGTTTCCTGAGTGGGCGAAGTTGGTCCGATTCGCAAAGTCGATATTCCACGGCAGCCCAAAGAGCCGGAAGCTGACACCCCAACCATAGCTGGCGATGGCGTCTTCCAACCGATCCTCGGCACTGTTGTAGAAATCGAAATCCTCGACCTCGTCGTACCAGGCGCCCGCGATATCGAGAAACACGACGCCCTGGATGCCACCAAAGCGCAGAACCGGTGTCGAAAGCTGATCGATCAGCGGAAACCGCACCTCGAAGTTCGTGTAGAAGGCTTTATTGCCCACTAGCGAGCGAAAGTCGACCCCCCGCACATCGCCGTAACCGCCGAAATAGGTCGGGTTGGGGAAGTTGCCCTCGCTCAAGTAACCAACGCCGCGAAACGCCAGGTTCGAGCGGCGCGTCAGGGGGACATATTGGCGAAAATCGAGCGTGAGACTCTGGGTCAACGTGCCGCTCTCGCTGGTGTCCGGCGCATAGCTCGCACCGACGCGCCAGCGCCTCCCGCTCACCAGGCCCCACTGGGTCGCCACCGCCGTGTCTCCGACCAAGGCCGCCTGGATGACTGGGTAGTCGTCTTTCCGTGGAGTGACGACCGGAATGGGGACAGGACCACCCGCTGAGATGAATTCGTTGTAGAGATTCAGGGTCAGCGCGGCGCTCTGGGCGGGAGACAGACCCGACGTTAGGAACTCCAGTTCATCCGCGAAAAGACTGCTGAACTCTAGAAGTGAAAGCTCCTCTGCCGGCACCTCGATGAAGTTCTGAAACCCGATCTCGCGGCTGATGTACCCGGCACCAAACTCCGCTCGATGCGAGACGTTCCACGGATAGATGATCGAAGCAATCGCACCTGTCTGCGAGAAGGCCGTGTCTCCGCGAACAACGAAGCCGGTCCGCGCATCTCGTCCCCTAAAGAAGTCTCGGTCGTCGAAAAGATGCGCTTGCCACTGCCACCGCTTGGACAGGTTGGTGTAGAAAACATCGAAATTCTGGAAGCTCTCCACAGACTGGAAGGCTCCGATGATCCGCTTGTCGCCCAAGAAGTTGGTGAACGAAAGAACGACTTGCGCGATCGCGGTGCGGTCGTTCGACACTCCGACCCCGCCGCCAATGTTCTCGATAAAGAATTTGCCGCCCTTGTACTTGTCCCGGTTGCGATCGTCGATCGCCACTTCGATCGCCGGCTCAAACGCCGGCAGATCCTCGGTGCGCACCACGTCGGTCTCGCTGTCCCCGGAGTCCGCGATCAAGACGGGCTCGGTAATCGGATCGTCGATCTCCTGCAAATACAGATCGAACCGGCCCTTCCAGTAACAGGTGAACACCAGCCGTTCGCCGCCTGCTCCCGCGAGCGTGGTCGGTTGGAAACAGCCGGTGACCGAGTTGGTGTGCTGCAGAATGGCGCCTGTTGGGACGTCCAGACTGTAGATGTTATTGGCGCCGCTACGGTCCGATGTGTAGAAAATCTTGTCGCCCGACGAAGAATACACGGCGTCGGTGTCGTGGGTCTCGCCGTGTGTCAGCGGGAACCGCTCGCCCGGTTTGTCGAGATCGATCCGGAAGAGCTTCGAGAACCCTCCTACGACCGATGTCGCGACGATGGAGCGGCCATCCGGCGAGTAGGTCGGCGCCGCATCGAAGACCTCATCGTCGGTGATCTGGGTGATGGAGCCGGTATTCAGGTCGACGGTAAAGATGTCGAATTGACCGTTGCGGTGACCGCCGAAAGCGATCGAGCTGCCGTCGGCGCTCCACGCGGGCGCCGACTGCTGTTGAACGTCCATATCCAAGACCTCGTGGATGCCCCCCTTGAGAACATCCACCAGCACAAGGACTCGGCCCTCGTTGCGTCGCGCAAAGAAGGCTACCTCGTTGCCATCGGGAGAAAAGGCGATATCGCGGCCGTGTTTGCGCCCAAGTGTGAGCTCCTGGGCAACGAAGTACTGAAACTCCTTGTCGAAGTTCTTGGTCAGGTTACGGATCACTTTCCGCTCGTTGGCGTTGTAGAGCAGCACATCCACCCGCGGCGAGCCGCCGGTACCAAACATCTCGAATGCGGTGCTGAACGCCACCAGGAGGTCGCCTGACGGCGAGGCGGCAGGCGAGGCCTGCATGCTCCTGGGGCCCGGCGCTTTGCGGAAGGGTCTACCAAAATCGGCCGGTTCACCCGTCTCGATCAATTCGGGCAGGTATTTCTTTCTCAACCACCGGCGAAACTCGTTGTTGAAGTCCTCAGGATCCTCGCCAAAGGAACGCTCGAGCGCCGGCCCCACCCTTCCACCAAGCGTGTTGCGGGTCTCGATCATGAAATCACGCACACCTTCTTCGCCGTACCGCTCCTCGATGAAGTCGAACAGCGCATGACCGTATCGATATGCGAAAAAGCCGCCGAAGTTGGCGGTTACCGGTGGCAACCGATCGTTGACCACGGCATCGCGAAGGTACATCCGGTCGCGGGCCGACTCGTCCTCGGCCATATAACTCGCCATTCCCTCCATGAACCAGAGAGGCGGCGACGAAGCCACGCCCTTCGACAGATTGCCGTTGAAGAGCATCTGGTACTGGAAGATGTGGGTCAGCTCGTGGCGGATGAGCTCCAAGAGCTCGGGCCCCGGAAGATCCACCGGCAGAACCATCCGATTACGAACAGGGGAAGCAAAGGCTCCAACCCCTTCGGGGATGAAATTGAGGATGATGTTGTTCTGCTCGAAGTCCGCGTGGGTCTGATAGAAGATCAGTGGCGTCGGTTGCTCGATCTGGTAGTTGAGCTTCTGCGATAACTCGTCGTAGGCACTCTCGGCGTAAGAAACCACCTTTTCGAGGAGGTGTTTCTCTTCCTCGTAGTAGTAAACGTCAAAGTGGGTCGAGTGGTAGATCTCCCACTGGAAGTCCTTGTAGCGGACTTTGTTCTTGCCGAACTGCGCTTCGGCGGCTCCGGTTAGCGAGAAGATCAGGGCGATGGCCGGCAGCGTCGTTGCTAGCAACCGACAGCGAGTTTTGAGACGGGTCAATCCCTCCTCCTTTTCTTCGATAACAGAGACGTGAAGCGCAGCTAGTTGGTCAATAGGATGCGGCTCGTCTCGACCTGTTTCTGGCTGAAGACTCCCGTGATTCGATCTTCCAGGGCGCGCAGGTTCTCGAACATCCCCTCGAGCGGGTCGACCGACTCTCCTTCGAACTGTTTGAAGTCCTTAAAGTTGTCGATGTAGAGCCGCTCTCCGGTCTTGCCATCAAAAACCTCCATGACGATGTCGTATTCGAACCCGGTTTGATCGACAAGCACCTGGCGGTAGTAGGTCCGGCCGTCGAAGGGAGAAACGTACTCCTCGGTTCGATAGCCGCTGCGATCCTGGATGTCGAAGTCGAGACTGCCGGCGAGAATCAAGTCGGCGCCCGAGCGCTCCCCAACGACCCGCCAGAAGTCGGTGTCCGCCGACAGCTCGGCCAGATCAAAGCTCGGGTAATCGATCGGCATGGAGTCGAGGAGCTTCAATCGCGTCCGGCGCTTGAGTAGGCGCCGCAGATACCCTTCAAACTCTGACTGAACATCCAGACCGCGGCGTTCTATCGTCCCCTCCCCTTCTTCGGTCACCACCAGAAAGGGCGCCAGGGTGATCGTCGAGCGATCCATCAGGTCGAGCCGCGCCCGCACCGGAACCGTGAACTTGACTTCGACACCGGAGGCGACCACCACGGAAGACGCAAAGAGTCCAAATCCCAGGACGGCCAACGTTACGCGGGACGCCACACTGAAATTACGATCCGTTTTCCACTGCCTCATCCTCGCGTCCTCCTCGCGCCGGTAGCCTTGTCAGTCGTCAAGCCGCTCTCTTGGGCAAGTCCTCTTGCAAGTCACGGACCGCTACTCAGCCACGACTCGAATCGGAGGCCGCAGCCTCCTCTCCGCCAGCCTCCTCGGCGGCCTTTTCCGCCGCTTCCGGCGGGCGGAAGCTCTGGTAGAACTCTACAAAGCGTGAATAGTTTCGCTTCAACTCCTGATTGCTCGGATCCGACTTGAGTGCGCTCTTGTAGGACTCGAGGGCCTGGTCGAAATCCCCCACCGCCTCATAGGCCACCGCCATGTTGTTGAGGATGGCAGAGTCTCCCGGACGTAACTGGCTGGCGCGCTTGAAGCGGAAAAGAGCTTCGTTCCATAGGCCTTGCTTGGCCATGTCGATGCCAAAAGCAAGCTGCTGCTCGGGGGTGACGGTGCGGCGCCCCGGCTGATCTCGCCTGTTTCGCTTTTGCGCTTCGGCGCTGGTGCCTACCCCTAGAGCGACCACCATCATTGCGGCAACGATCGCAAGGGTTTTTCTGGCAGCTCTGCTCGACATCTCGATTCTCCCTCCATGCTCGAAGCCGGGCACAAATCGGGCTCAGGAGTATATACGAGCAGAAATCGACTCAGATTTGCTCGAGCGCAAGTTTCTTGCGGCTGTTTTCGTCTTAAGGAGTATGAACGGCGCCCATTCGCCCTCAGCGCTCGACTCGTCTCGTGAACGCGAGCTGTTGATCGCCTTGAACGCAGCCGAACAGATTCCGCGTGACAAAGCCCTTGTGCTGGCTCGTTCTCCAGCAACGTGGGCGACAGGCCGCCACTCTGAAGATCATCAAACGGCGCACACGCTGGGTGTAGACACAAAGTCTCTTCGAGCGGCCAAGTCTCTGCTCGGTCCCGCAGCAGGGATCGCTGCACGAGAAACCCGTAACGCCGAGGCGAGCGGGGCGCGGATCATCACTCGTCTCGATCCGGAGCTCCCCGCCCAGCTCGGTGAGCTCGATCTGCCGCCTCCGGTTCTCTACTGTCGTGGCGAGCTTACGGCGGCCCCGGCCGTTGCTATTGTCGGCTCGCGCGATGCCGACGCTTACGGTCTCGAGGTGGCTGAGAGGTTCGCTACCGATCTGGCGTCCAGAGGAGTCGTTGTCGTCTCCGGACTCGCTCGCGGCGTCGATACGGCGGCCCACCGAGGCGCCCTGGCGGCAGGAGGGAAAACCGTCGCGATCCTCGGCTGCGGCATCGATGTCGACTATCCCCGAGGCCACCGCAAGCTGTCGGATCGGATCGCCCGCAACGGCGCCTTGGTGAGCGAGTTCCGAATGGGCACGCACCCGGAGGCCTGGCGCTTCCCGGTACGAAACCGCATCATCGCCGCGCTGGCGATCGGCACCTTGGTCGTGCGCGCCACCGAGCGCAGCGGTTCTCTGATCACCGCGCGGCTATCGCTCGAGCTGGGACGCGATGTCTACGCACTTCCCGGAAATATCTATGACCGGCGCTCGGTTGGACCCAACTCGCTGATCCGCGACGGCGCCCTGGCGGTTCAACAGGCAAGCGACATCATCGAGGCGCTTCCCTCGCGCCAGCAGGACAGATTGGTGCCGGTCGACGGAAACGTGAGTGGATCGGGGGAACGCGGACTACCGGGAACCAGAACCGAGCGGGCCGTCCTCGATGTCGTGCCGCGAGGCGAGTTGATACCCCAGGACGAGGTCGTAGCGATGACCGGGTTGCCTATCGAAGAGGTCCTGGCTCACCTATTGAGCCTGGAACTCGGCGGCTGGGTGAGACGGTATCCCGGTCCGTCGTATTGCCGAAGGCCGTAGAGCCCCCCTGTGGTAACGTCCGCGACCGTCCCGCGGGGCTACCCCCCAGGAAACAATCACATGGCCAAAAACCTCATCATTGTCGAGAGCCCAACCAAGACACGCACACTCAAGAAATTCCTTGGACGAGGCTACGACGTACAAGCGTCTGTCGGACACATCCGAGATCTCGAGAAGAAAAATCTCGGGATCGGAAAGGACTTCGAGCCTCGCTACCGGATCCTTCCCGCCAAGAGAGACGTCGTAAAGAAACTGCGCCAGGCGGCCAAGAAGGCCGAGATCGTGTTTCTGGCGCCAGATCCAGACCGCGAGGGCGAGGCGATCGCCTGGCATATCGCCGAAGTCCTCGAAAAGGAGCCCGAAGCAATTCGCCGTGTGACCTTTAACGAGATCACCAAACAGGCGGTGCTCAAAGCGCTCGAGCACCCGGGCCAGATCGACCAGCGCAGGGTCGAGGCACAGCAAGCGCGACGAATCCTGGATCGGCTGATGGGTTTCAAGCTCTCTCCGCTGCTGTGGGAAAAGGTCAAACAGGGTCTCTCGGCAGGGCGCGTCCAGTCGGTCGCTCTCAAGATGGTCTGCGAGCGCCAAGCGGAGATCGATGCCTTCGAACCGGTCGAGTACTGGCACCTGGACGCCGACCTCGAGGGTCCTGAACCACCAGTCTTTACCGCCCGCCTGCGCCACATCGGTGGCAAGAAAGCCGGGGTCGGCAATGGAGAGGATGCGGAGCGAATCGTCTCGGATCTCAAGGCCGGCACCTTTCGAATCGGCAAGATCGAGCGCAAGGAGTCCAAACAAAAGCCTCTGCCGCCCTTCATTACCAGCCGCCTGCAGCAGGAGGCCTCGCGCCGCTTTGGCTTCTCCGTCAAACGGACCATGGGAATTGCCCAGGGTCTCTATGAGGGCAAGGAGATCGGCGACCGAGGCTCGATCGGCTTGATCACCTATATGCGAACCGACTCGACCCGGGTGGCGAACGAGGCGATCGAGGCCGTACGCGAAGTAATTGCCAACACCTATGGCGCCAAACAGCTTCCCGCCGAACCCAACATCTACCGCTCGAAGAAAGGAGCGCAAGACGCTCATGAGGCGGTCCGCCCGACTACCTTCGATCTGCCGCCTGAGAAGGCCGCGCCGTTTCTCAAGCCAGAGGATCTGAAACTCTACCGCCTGATCTGGGATCGTTTTGTTGCTTCGCAAATGCCACCGGCGGTATTCGACCTGACCCGTGTCGACATCGACAACGGCGACTACATGCTGCGGGCCAACGGCAAGATCATGAAGTCGCCCGGCTTTCTCGCCGTCTACAAGGAAGTCCGGGGCAAGGCCTCCAAAGAGAAAGAAGAGGAACAAGGAGAAGGCTTGCTGCCACCGCTCACCGAGGGCCAGGAGCTCAGTTTGAAGGAGCTCAAAGCCGAGCAGAAGTTCACCCGCCCGCCCGCCCGCTTCAGCGAAGCCACACTGGTGCGCGCCTTAGAAGACAACGGCATCGGCCGCCCATCGACCTATGCCTCGATCCTGTCGACACTCTCCGACCGCAACTATGTCGAGAAGGTAGAGCGCCGGTTCAAACCATCGCCGCTCGGCAAGATGGTCAATCAGATGTTGCAGGCAGGGTTCTCGGACATCATCAACGAGGGTTACACCGCCAGTCTGGAGCAACAGCTCGATCGCATTGAAGAAGGCGAGCTCGAGTGGCGTGCGGCGCTCACCGAGTTCGACACCAAGTTCTCGCGCGATCTCGAGACCGCCGGCGATCAAATGCCCAACGTCAAGAAGGACGGCGTGCCGACAGACGAGGTCTGCCCTGATTGCAAGTCGCCTCTCGTCATGCGGTTTGGGCGCTACGGTTCTTTCCTCGGCTGCACAAAATACCCGGAGTGCAAGTACACCCGTGACGTCGAACAGGACGCCGACGAAAAAGCGGCTGAGGATGCCAAAGAAGTCGAGCCGTGCGAGAAGTGCGGCCAGCCGATGGTGTTGAAACGCAGCCGCTACGGAGCCTTCTACGGCTGCTCCGGTTATCCGGACTGCAAGAACATTCGCAAAACCGGACCGGCGGCCGAACCGCCAAAACTCACTGGGATCAAGTGCCCCGAATGCAAAGAGGGTGAGATCGCCGAGAAGCGTTCACGGCGGGGCAAGATCTTCTACTCCTGCAATCGCTATCCCGATTGCAAGTTCGCGCTGTGGAATCCACCGGTCGAACGCGAGTGTCCCCAGTGCGGCTTCCCCCTGGTGACCAAGAAGACAACCAAGAAGAAAGGGCCGCACCTCGTCTGTCACAAAAAGGAGTGTGACTGGGAGGAGCTGCTCGAGGGCGAAGCGGAAGAAGCCGCCAGCTAGCACGGGAGTGGTCGCAGGGTCCCGACCAACGGCAAGACCCACTCCGGGGGTGGACCGGTGCTGTACCTCGCGAGAGCGGACGAAGGTGGTATTGGCCGGCGTCTCTTTCCTCCCGAAGGCCGGCTCATGGCCCGCATCTGCCCGTTCCGTCAACTCAATCTCTCCTCCCGGCAGCCGCTAAGGGCCTCTGATTTGCTCGCGCCTTCGCGAGGTGGCCCTCGCGATTTGGCGCTCGCATGGCGGGCTATTCGACGGCCTCGGCTCGGACAGAGTCCGCCGGCCCGAGACCTTCGGTGCGCGAGCCGCGGTGACGGCCCAGGCGGAGGCTCCATCAGGGACGTTTGACCGAGCGCATAGCAAGGCACAGAATAGTCCGAGCCCGACTCGGCGCGAGGAAAACCGAGGCGCGTGCCTCTCAATTGCGTAGTCAGAGTAGCGCGTGCCGTGCCCTGCGGAGACTTCGCTTGGGCCGCACCGGCTCGCCTCCGAAGGCACCGGGAGCCGGCTTCCGGAGGAGCGAGCGACGCCCTCAACGCACCCTCGCTCATACCGTGCTCCTTATAATGCTGCGGTGACTGTTTCGCAAAAACCGGTACAGATCGTCGGCGCCGGTCTGGCGGGCGCGGAGTGCGCGTTTCAACTCGCCGAGCGCGGAGTGTCCGTGGTTCTTCACGAGATGCGGCCGGTCAAGAAGACACCCGCCCACAAGACCGGTGATCTGGCCGAACTGGTGTGCAGCAACTCGCTGCGCAGCGACGACCCCCACCACGCCGCCGGCCTCCTCAAACGCGAGATGGAGCGGTTCGGGTCGCTTATCATCTCGAGCGCACGGCGATCGGCGGTGCCCGCAGGCAGTGCGCTGGCCGTCGACCGAGAGAGGTTTGCCGCCGCCGTGACCGGCGCGCTCGAAGCCCACCCTCTTGTCGAAATCCACCGGAACGAGGTCCGAACACTCCCGGAAGGAGACGTGGTCATCGCCAGCGGCCCGCTCACGTCCAAGGCGATGTCGAACGCCATCGCCGATTTGCTGGGAGGAGAACATCTCTACTTCTACGACGCCATCGCCCCGATCGTCGAGTCCGACAGTCTCAACCGGTCCAAGCTCTTCTGGGCCTCCCGCTACGGCAAGGGCGGCGCAGACTATCTCAACTCGGCACTCGATCGAGAGCAATACGGGGCTTTTCTCGCGGCCCTTCTCGAGGCCGAGATCCTGCCGCTTCACGAATTCGAAAAAAACCTCTTCTTCGAAGGCTGTCTACCGATCGAAGAACTGGCCCGCCGCGGTCCGGACACGCTGCGCTTTGGCCCCATGAAACCGGTGGGGCTCACGCCTCCCAGTCCCACTCAATCCGAAGACCGCGTGCCCTACGCCATCGTTCAAATGAGGCAGGAAAATCTGGCCAAGAGCCATCTGAACCTGGTTGGATTTCAGTCGCGGATGAAATGGCCGGAGCAAAAGCGCGTGCTACGGATGATCCCCGGTCTGGAGCAGGCTCGCTTCGTACGCCTGGGCCAGATCCACCGCAATACCTTCATCAATTCGCCGGTCCACCTCAACGCCTTCTACCGACTCAAGGTCCGGCCACTGGTACGGCTTGCCGGTCAGATCACCGGTGTCGAGGGCTATCTCGAGTCGGCTGCGACCGGGTTGGCGGTCGCGCTCTATCTGACTCTGGAGCGTCAAGGCGTCGAGGCCGCTCCCCTGCCCTTTTCGACGGCACTCGGAGCGCTGGCCCGCCACTTGACGGAGTCCAACTCAAGCCATTTCCAGCCGGCCAACATCAATTACGGTCTTTTTCCTGATCTGGCCGGCCGTGTCCGCAAAAGAGACCGTCGACGGAGCTACACCGAACGCGCGGCGGTGGATCTAGAGGACTGGGCCCACCGGCACCAAACTGCGGTTGCTGCCACTCCTGCTCCGCTAGCCAGCGGAGCAGCGGTCCTCTGAGGCGCGGCAGATGCGACGC
>JAOTZA010000100.1 GCA_029861655.1 Acidobacteriota bacterium
AGCGGGAGGAGGCCGATCGGTGGCGCCAGACGGCTGCCAAGGTGGCCATCGCCGCGGTCCCGGTCGTTGGCCGCGCAGCGGGACGTGGCCTCTTCAACGCGGCTCTCGCCCGTGGGGGCGGCTGCCTGGGGTGTGGGTGTTTCGCGGCGGTGATGATCGTCGTGGTTTTGGTCGCGGCCCTTCTTGGCTAGGCACACTTCAGCCGGCGACAAACCGCTCGCCGGCGGTCCGGGTCAACAAAGCAGAGAAGTCGGCTGGTGAGCTGGTCCGCCACTTTCCGTTCTTTCTCGTCATGGTTCGAATCTTGGTCGGCCGGTTGGACCCGGCAGCATGCACAAAAAGTGAAGGGTAGCCCCTGACGCCGTAGCGAGTCTTGAGGAGCTCCTCGCCGCCGCTGTTGTCGGGGTTGACCTTGATCTTGACAAAGAACTTGGTGGTCGCTTCCACCTGGGCGCGGCTCAGAATGTCGCGGTCCAGCTTCTTACAGTAGGGGCACCAGTCGGTATAGAAGTAGAGGAGGACGGCTTTGTTCTCTCTTTCAGCTTCTTCGAAACCTTGTAGAAAACCGGTCGCGCCCTGATACCAGGAGTGACTCGAGGGCACGCGCCTGGCCGATGTCTCGAGAGGCTGGGTTGGAGTGGGTTGCCGTCTTGGGCGCGTGGCGGAGAGAGCCTTCTCGGCCGCCAGCCTGGCCCTGTCGGTCGACGAGGGACCCGGGTTCTGGGGGGGAGTAACGCTTGGGGCTCCGGCTGATTCGATCGGGGCGAGGCCCGTGACCGCGGCGGATGCGAGCTCGGAGTCCTGCTGCCGTTCCAGAATGGCGCCAACCGCCATCGTACCGGCCCAGGCCAGAGCTAGTAAGAAAAGGAGGAGACCTAGAGAGCGCCCGCCGGATGCGCGAGTTTCATCCGGCGTTACTTCTTCGCGCTGACGAAATTTCGAGAAGACGATGCCGCAACTCCAGCATTCCTCGGCCTGGGGAGACCTTTGCCCGCATTGTGGACAGATGATGCGTTCCACCGACTCTTCGATCACTTCGGTCAGGCTACGCGGCTGCCCTCGAAGTCGTCAAGGGAGTCGGTCATCGATGGGGCGGGCCGTACCTGACTAGAGGGGAAGTGGAGCCTGGCTTGATATACGGCCGACCGAATGGCATTCTCAACAGCGTCGGTCAGGCTCTCGGAGCGCCGGCGGGCGAAAGTGGCGGAATCGGTAGACGCGCTAGATTTAGGATCTAGTCCCGAAAGGGGTGGGGGTTCGAGTCCCCCCTTTCGCACCATCCCTTTGATAGACCATTGCGCTCGATCGTAAGACTGCTAGACTCGTTTCCGGCTCGTTGAGCGTGAGGCCGTTCGAGCGCCTTTTGCGGATTCCGAGACCAGCACTCCCACTCCGCGGCATGAGCGTCATCGTTTCGATTCAGGAATCCGGAGCCGGGCGCAAGGAGGTAAAGATCTTGGTGCCGGCTCCCGCGGTGGCCGCTGAGACACAGCGCGTGACCAGCGAGTACCGAAAACGGGCCCGGATACCCGGGTTCCGAAAAGGCAAGGTCCCTGCCTCGGTGATCCAGCAACGGTTCGCAGAGGACATCGAGCGCGAAGTAACGGAGGTCCTCATTCCGCGCTACTGGAGCCAGGCCGAAAGCGAGGCACAGCTCGACTTGCTGATGCCGCCTGAGCTGGGTGCTGTCGACCAGGAAGCGGGGGAGGATCTGACGTTTATCGCACATGTCGACGTCGCACCCGACTTCGAGCTTCGCAACGTCAGCGATTTCGAGCTACCCGATCCGGGGGTCGAGCCCGCCAAAGAGGAGATCTCGACGGCGGTCCAGGATGTGCGGCGGGAACTCTCCAAGTTTGTGGAGGTGGACCGTGCGGCGGCACAGGGCGACCGGATCCAAGCGAAGATCCGCGAAAGAGTGGAAGGGGCAGATGAGCCGGAGGATACTTTGCCGGAAGCCCAGGATGTAACTTTCGAGATCGGTGATGCACAGGTGTGGGAGGAGTTGAGCCTCGCCGCCACGGGTCGAAAGACCGGACAGCAAATCGAATTCGAGCGCCCAGACCTTGGTGATGAGGAAACCGGAGAAGAGCCCGGTGCCGGGGCTCCGGCCGTGCGCCAGTTCGAAGGTGAGATCCTGGGCGTTGCCGAACGCGATCTACCGCCTTTGGACGACGCCTTCGCTGCGAGTGTCGGCGATTTCGAGACGCTGGCGGATCTCGAGGAGGATGTCGGTCGGCGGCTGCGGCAGCGCAACAGCTCGCAGCGCCGGAAGCAGCGTGAGACGGCCCTTCTCGACCAGTTGGTAGAGCGTCATCCCTTTGAGATCTCTGAGCGAGTTGTCAGGCACGAGGTCGAACAGATGCTCGGTGATTACGCCAACGATCTGGCGCGCCAAGGAGTCGATGTCGAGAAGACCGGCATGGATTGGCAAAAACTAGGGGAACAGATGGCCCCTCAGGCCGAGCGGCGGGTCAAGGCACGGCTGATCCTCGACCAGGTGGCGAGGGAACAGAGTGTGGCGGTTTCCGATGAGGACCTGGAGGCCGCGCTCTCTGCGATCGCCCGAGCTGAAGGGCGTACGAGTGGGTCGGTGCGGCAGGCGCTCGACAAGGCGGGGCGACTGGCGCCGTTCAAGCGCCAGTTGGTGCGAGAGAAAACGGTCAACCAGCTCCTAGGGGAAGACACAGACAGCGCACCCAATGACGAGGGTGAGGAGGAATAGGAACCATGTTGATTCCGATGGTTGTCGAGCAGACGAATCGAGGCGAGCGCGCCTATGACATCTATTCGCGTTTGTTGAAGGACAACATCATTTTTCTGGGAAGGTCGATCGACGACGACGTCTCGAACCTGATCATCGCGCAGTTGCTCTTTCTGGAAGCCGAGAACCCCGAGAAGGACATCTCGATCTACATCAATTCGCCTGGTGGGTCGGTGACCGCCGGCTTGGCAATCTACGACACGATGCAGCACGTCAAGCCCGATATCGCCACCTTGTGTGTGGGGCAGGCCGCCTCCATGGCGGCCGTGCTTCTGGCCGGTGGAACGCCGGAAAAACGCTCAGTGCTGCCCAACAGCCGTGTCTTGATCCACCAGCCGTTGCTCTACGGTCTCCAGGGACAGCAAACCGACATTGACATTCACGCCAAAGACCTGATGCGGATGAGAGATCGGATCGATGAGATTCTCGCCCGCCACACCGGAAAGTCGCAGGAAGACATTCACCTCGACACCGAGCGGGACAAAATTCTCACGGCCGAGGCTGCGGTGGAATACGGCATCGCCGACCAGGTGATGGAGCCTCGGAGCCTCGCCGAGTGAGCGACCGTCTCGACTGCCCCACGGGCTGCAAGAGATAAATAGCTAACAGCTGATTTCCAGGGGACTCTGGTATGATTACGGACGTGTGGCCGGACGCCTGGGAGCGCGGGTTTGCGGGTTCCGGCGGAATAGGCTTGTCGCAGAGTTAGTTGTAGAGACCAACGACATCGACAGGCGATGTCGGGAGGTTCGGAGGTTAGATGCCAAAGAAAGACACCGGTGACGAAGCGCTGAGGTGCTCGTTTTGCAACAAGAGCCAGCGTGAAGTAAAAAAGCTCATCGCCGGGCCCACCGTCTTTATCTGCGACGAATGTGTCGACATCTGCCTCGACATCATTGCGGAAGACCGCATGATGGAGCAGCAGCAAGAAACGGCGTTGCCAAAGCCGAAAGAGATCAACTCTTTTCTCGAGGACTATGTCATCGGTCAGGAACTGGCAAAAAAGAAGCTGGCGGTTGCGGTCTACAACCATTACAAGCGAATCGAGTTTGCCGAGAAAGCTCGCGGTGACGTAGAGCTTCAGAAGTCCAATATCTTGTTGATCGGCCCGACCGGAACGGGTAAGACGCTTCTGGCCCAGACGCTTGCCAGGTTGCTGTCGGTTCCCTTCACCATCGCGGATGCCACCACACTGACCGAGGCGGGCTATGTGGGCGAGGATGTCGAGAACATCATCCTCAAGCTGTATCAGGCCTCCGGTAACGACAAGGAGAAGACTCAGCGGGGGATCGTCTATATCGACGAAGTGGACAAGATCGCTCGCAAGGGAGACAACCCGTCGATCACCCGCGACGTCTCAGGCGAAGGTGTCCAGCAGGCTCTGCTCAAGATCCTCGAGGGAACCCTGTGCAACGTGCCGCCACAGGGCGGCCGCAAGCACCCGCACCAGGAGTTCCTGCAGATCGACACGACCAACATTCTTTTCATCTGCGGCGGTGCCTTTGTGGGTCTCGAGGAAAGGATCGCCGATCGACTCAACGAGAAAGCCCTCGGTTTTGCCGCCGAGATCAAGACCGAGAAACAGCGGCGGGCGGGCAAATTGCTCGAGCACGTGGCGCCTGGTGACCTGATCAAGTTTGGGTTGATTCCCGAGTTCGTGGGCCGGCTGCCGGTTGTCTCGACACTTCAGGAGCTCGACGAAGAGGATCTCGTTCGAATCCTCCTCGAGCCCAAGAACAGCCTGGTGCGCCAGTATCAGACGATGTTCGAGCTCGAAGACGTGGAGCTCAAGTTCACCGATGAAGCGCTCGTTGCGGTGGCTGGTGAGGCCACAAAACGAAATGTCGGTGCGCGCGGTCTCCGAATCATCCTGGAAGAGTTGATGCTGGATCTGATGTACACGATCCCATCGCAGCAGGACATCAGCGAGGTGGTCATCACCGAGGATGTCGTCCTGAACCGCAACCAGCCGACTCCTCTCAAGAAAGCAGTTTAGAAGTCCGTAACCGGTGAGCCCGGCGGTCACAGCGAGGCATTGGAATTGACCAAGAAGAGCGTCAACTACATAGACACAAAGCGGATCACCCTACCGGTGGTGCCGCTGCGCGACATGGTGGTATTTCCGCACATGATGGCGCCGTTCATCGTTGGCCGAGAGGCTTCGGTGCGGGCGCTCGAGAGGAGTCTGCTGAGCGACGACCGCCGCATTTTCCTGGTCGCTCAACATGACCCGAAGATTGACGACCCCCAGCGTCAGGACATGTTCGATGTCGGAGTCATCGCCAAGGTGGTCCAGAATCTGCGTCTGCCTAACGGCAACGTCAAGGTCATGGTCGAAGGCGTGCAGCGGGCCAAGATGATCGAATTGCGGGAGGAAGAAGGCTCGCTGGTCGGCGAGCTCGAGACCTACACGATCGATCTCGAGGCGGACGAGACCCTCACCAAGTACATCACCAAGGTGTTTAGCGTATTCGAGCAATACGCCAAGCTGTCCCATCACCTCGCCTTTGAGGGTCTCGTGTCAACCATCAAGACCGACGATCCCGATCGGTTCTGCGATCAGCTCGCTGCTCACTTGATGGTGTCCACTTCCGACAAGCAGGATCTCCTCGAGCTTCTGAATCCGTACGAGCGCATCCAGCGTCTTCACGATCTTCTCGAGGTAGAGGTCGAGAAAGTCAACATCGACAAGCGGATCAACGTCAAAGTCAAGAAGCAGATGGAGAAGGCTCAGAAGGAGTACTACCTCAACGAGAAGATCAAGGCGATCCATCAGGAACTCGGGCGATCGGACGACAAGAGTGACGAGTTAGCCGAGTTGAAGACCAAGATCGAGAAAGCGGGACTGTCCAAAACGGTCAAGGAAAAGGCAGAGCAGGAGCTCAAACGGCTCGAGGCGATGCCCCCGGTCTCGGCCGAGGCTACGGTGTCGCGAAACTACATCGACTGGTTGGTGTCGGTACCCTGGAAGAAGAAGAGCAAGGAGATACAAAACCTCGACCGCGCCGAGAAGATCCTCGACGAGGATCATCACGGTCTCGAAGAGCCCAAAGAGCGGATCCTCGAGTTCCTGGCCGTCCGTAAACTGGCGCCGCAGAAGCAGAGTTCGATCATCTGTTTTGTCGGGCCCCCGGGAGTAGGGAAATCGTCGTTGGCCAAGTCGATCGCTCGCGCAACCGGTCGCAAGTTTGTCCGTCTGTCGCTTGGCGGTCTGCGCGACGAGGCCGAGATCCGCGGCCATCGCCGGACATACATCGGCGCGTTCCCGGGGCAGATCGTCCAGATGATGAAGAAGGCAGGAACCGTCAACCCGGTGTTTCTCCTCGATGAACTCGACAAGATGTCGATGGATTTTCGCGGTGATCCATCGGCGGCGCTGCTCGAGGTTCTCGACCCCGAGCAGAACGATGCTTTCAAGGACCACTACCTGGACGTCGACTACAACCTTTCGCGGGTGATGTTCATCGCCACCGCTAATGTCAGCCACACGATCCCGCCGGCCCTGCAGGATCGTATGGAGATGATCCAGCTCCCGGGCTACACCATGGGTGAGAAGTTGGAGATCGCGAAGGGCTTTCTGGTCCGCAAGCAGGAGGAAGCGCACGGACTGACGGAGAAGACGATCGAGTTCAAGGAAGACGGGCTGCGCGCCCTCATCGAGGGTTACACGCGCGAAGCCGGTGTCCGGAATCTCGAACGGGTCATCGCGAAGATTTGCCGCAAGGTAGCGCGCAAGGTAGTGCAGGAGAAGGGCAGCGACAAGGTGGTCGTCGAGCCCGAGAAGGTCACCGAGCTTCTGGGCAAAGTGCAGTTTCGTTCACGCAAGAAGCGGGACGAGTCCGAGGTTGGGGTTGCTACCGGGCTAGCGTGGACAGAGGCCGGCGGCGAGATCCTCGAGGCCGAGGTGGGACTCATGCCCGGCAAGGGCAAACTCACGCTGACCGGCAAGCTCGGCGACGTGATGAAGGAATCCGCGCGGGCGGCGCTCTCCTATCTGCGTAGCCGCGCCGACATGTTCGGCCTAGACGCGGACTTCGCCGAGGATCAGGACCTTCACATCCATGTCCCCGAGGGGGCAATTCCCAAGGACGGGCCATCTGCGGGCATCACCATGGCCGTCGCCCTCATCTCGGCGGTCACGGGTGTGCCGGTGCGCAAGGAGATCGCCATGACGGGTGAGATCACCCTGCGGGGCAAGGTCCTGCCCGTCGGCGGCATCAAGCACAAGCTGCTGGCCGCCTACCGCGCCGACATCGTCGAGATTCTGCTGCCAAAGCACAACGAAAAGGATCTGGAAGACTTACCGGAAGAAGTGCGAGAGGTCCTCGAAGTGCACCTGGTAGAGACAATGGACGAGGTGCTGGAGTTGGCTCTCGACCGCGAAGTCGAGTCTCTGCCGCAGGGCGACTCAGCGTTCGACAAGCCGGCGCCCGACCCGTCGACCGAGTCCGGCTCTGTGGCGCACTAGGAGCTTGCCGACAAACCCTCGCGGGTAGCGTTACGGGCGCCACGGCGCCGTAACCCAAGGGCGCCAAGGGGTTGCGGCACATCTCCGGCGTTGCTCGTCGTCGACGATGCTACGGCATCGCCTCCTCCTCCCGCCTGGGACCTGCGCCACAAGCCCATGACGCGCGACCAACCAGGGTTTGTCGGCAAACCCCTAGTGCGCTCGCGCACTCTTCGGCAAACAAGGCTGGACCTCCGGAGCCCAACCCGGTAGACTCTCCGTGTCCGCAGTTCGCCGGTTTTTCGAACCGGTTCTCCGAAAAAAGTAATTTGTCGTCACCTCGAGGAGGGGGCAACCTGGGTCCTCAGGGATCGAAAGGCGAGATTGAAGGTTCAAACTGCGCGGTTTATCCGCTCGGCGGTTCGAAGTGAAGATTTCCTACGAGACGGTCTGCCCGAAGTGGCGTTTGCCGGTCGTTCGAACGTCGGCAAGTCGACCCTGCTCAATCGGCTCGTGGGTCGCAAGGGGTTGGCGCGGATCAGCTCCACGCCCGGCCGGACACGCGCCATCAACTACTTCCTGATCAATTCCCGCTTCTATTTTGTCGATCTACCCGGTTATGGCTATGCAAAGGTCTCCAAGAGCGAACGCAAGGCGTGGGCGGCACTCATGGATCAGTATCTGGGACGCACCTCGGGGGACGCCAAGGTCTTTCAGTTGGTGGATGGAAAAGTCGGGGCGACACCGCTCGACGTTCAAGCTACGGAGTATCTCGTCTCGCTGGGAATCGTCCCCGCTGTCGTCGCGACCAAGATCGACAAGATCTCGCGAAACAAGCGGCCCTCTCAGCTGGCGGCTATCCGGCGAGAGCTGGCCATGGCGGAGGACGCGAGCTTGATCGCCTTCTCGGCGCTTTCCGGTGAGGGAGTGCGCGAGATCTGGAAAGAAATCGAAAGCTACTTCGAGCACGAGCAAGAACCCAACGAGGATGAGAGATGACTAAGACCGCCGAATCGGAAACACCGAGCAAGACCGCGCGCGAAGACAGTTTGGACATCAGCGCTCTCAAAGAGATGCCGAGCGCGGACCTCACCCAGGTCGCGCTGGACCTGAGCATTGATGGAGCGAGTGCGCTACGCAAGCAGGAGCTGATATTCAAAATCCTGCAAGCGCAGACCGAGAAGAGCGGGCTGATATTCGCCGAGGGCGTGCTCGAATGCCTGCCGGACGGCTTTGGTTTCCTGCGGGCGCCGGAGTACAACTATCTTCCTGGTCCGGACGACATCTATGTGAGCCCGAGCCAGATCCGCCGTTTCGACCTGCGCACGGGTGACACGGTCTCGGGTCAGGTTCGCCAACCCAAGGATGGCGAACGCTACTTTGCTCTCATCAAGGTAGAGGCGGTCAACTTCGAGCACCCTGAGGTCGCTCGAAACAAGATCTTCTTCGACAACCTGACGCCGTTGTACCCGCTCGAGAGGCTCAGCCTGGAGCTCGAAGGGGACATGTCCTCACGGGTCCTCGATCTCGTGACACCGATGGGGAAGGGGCAGCGTGCTCTGATCGTGGCTCCGCCTCGCACTGGTAAGACGATGTTGCTGCAGTCGATCGCGCACGCCGTCGCCACCAACCACCCGGAGGTGATCCTGATCGTGTTGCTGATCGACGAGCGACCGGAGGAAGTGACCGACATGCAGCGGTCGGTCCAGGGCGAGGTGGTGTCATCGACCTTTGATGAGCCGGCGACGCGTCACGTCCAGGTGGCCGACATGGTGACCGAGAAAGCCAAGCGCCTCGTGGAGCACAAGAAGGATGTGGTCATTCTGCTCGACTCGATTACCCGCCTGGCGCGCGCGTACAACACGGTACAACCGCCGTCGGGCAAGGTTCTGTCTGGTGGTATCGATGCCAACGCTCTGCATCGGCCCAAGCGTTTTTTCGGTGCCGCGCGCAACGTAGAAGAGGGCGGTTCGCTGACTATCATCGCCACGGCGCTGGTCGATACCGGCAGCCGCATGGATGACGTGATCTTTGAGGAATTCAAAGGCACCGGCAATTCCGAGCTGCATCTGGACCGCAAGCTGGTGGACAAACGCATCTTCCCCGCGATCGACATCAACAAGTCGGGCACCCGCAAGGAAGAGCTGCTGATGCCGGAAGACGAGCTGCGGCGGGTCTGGGTCCTGCGCAAGGTGCTCAACCCGCTCTCGACGGTCGAGTCGATGGAACTTCTCAGGGACAAGCTCAAAAAGAAGAAGACCAACGCGGATTTCTTGGACGCGATGGGCAAGTAGGCGCCGGCAACTCGCGGTGGCCGGAGCATAGATCAACCAGCGTATCCGGCTAGATGGCAGAGAAGCTCCGAGTCGGCATCGTCGACTACCTGAACTCGAAGCCGCTCGCCTGGTCTTTTCTCACTGGCGAGTTCGACGGGCGTTTCGAGCCGATCTTCGAATCGCCGGCGCGGGTAGCGAGTCTGCTCGCCGCCGGTCAGATCGATATCGGGTTGATCCCGTCGATCGAGTACCAACGAATCCAGGGGCTTTCGATCTTGCCTCGTCTTTGCGTGGGCGCTGAGCGCGAGGTCCGGAGCGTCATTCTGGTTTCCAGTGTGGATGTCCGGGCCATACGAACACTGGCGCTCGACCAAAACAGCCGTACCTCGGCCGCGTTGGTACGGATCATTCTGGGCGATCGCTATGGGTTGGAGGTCGAGACCGCGCCGGCACCCCCAGACCTGGCTTCCATGCTGGCGGCCAACGACGCGGCTCTTCTGATCGGTGACCCGGCGTTGCGGGTGGACCTTGGCGGGATGGAGGTTCTGGATTTGGCGCGTGAGTGGCGTTTGCTTACGGGGCATCCGTTTGTGTTTGCGGTCTGGGCCGTCCGGGGCGGGGTGGTGACGGATGGTCTGGCGGAGCTTTTTGAGCATAGCCTTGCGGCGGGTCTCGACAACATCGAGACCCTGGTGGCTGGCGCCGCGGACGATCTCGGGATTGACCGCGAGTCGATTCGCGAGTACTTGACCGAGAATCTCCACTTCCGGCTCGGCGAAGCGGAGCTCGCCGGTCTCACCGAGTACTACCACCGCGCCCACCAACACGGCCTGATCGATTCGGTCGAGCCGCTGCGGCTGTTGTAGCGTCGATCTCCGTGTGGACCGG
>JAOTZA010000101.1 GCA_029861655.1 Acidobacteriota bacterium
CAACCCCTCTCTCCCGACTTTCCTTACTCCACCCAGCGCGCGGCTAGCTCCTCCAGCCGCGCGTCCAGAGCCTCTTCGGACAACCACACACCATTGACCACCACGCCTGCCCGATCTTGCAGGCGGTCTACTCTTGGCTTCGCCCTGTGGGTCGCTGCCCATCCCACTCTCCTCTGGAGCCATCCTTTGCAGCCGGTTCTTGGGAACCTTCCCGCAACTTCGCGCCTCATAGTGATTGGCATCGGATGTCGGTGCCGGTCCAGGCACAGGACGAGGTCGAAGCGCCTGTGCCGCATCCAGTCGCGTCATGTGGTGAGCGCAGGGCAAAGGAGGGCTGCCAGCGGCAACCACCCTAGTATCCTCGGAGCCATGCCGAAAACCGAATGGAAGAGCCGCTACGCGGAGAAGGTGGTTAGCGCCGAGCACGCCGTGGCGACTGTCCGACCCGGGAATCGTGTCTTCATCGGTTCGGGGGCTGGCGAGCCGCAGGTTCTGGTCGATGCGCTGTCGGCGCGCGAGGATCTCACCGACACGGAGATCGTACACATCCTGACCCTTGGAGTGGCCACCTACGCCGAACCCCGTTTTGGGAACCGCTTTCGTCACAATGCCTACTTCATCGGGCCCAACGTCCGTGAGGCGGTCAACGAAGGACGGGCCGACTACACACCGGTCTTTCTCTCGGAGATCCCACGGCTCTTTCGATCCGGGCGAGTCGTGATCGACGTGGCGATGATTCAAGTAAGCCCGCCCGATGAGCGCGGCTACTGCAGTTATGGCGTGTCCACGGACATCGTCAAGGCAGCGGCCGAGTCGGCTCACGTCGTGATCGCAGAAATCAACGAACAGATGCCGCGAGTTTCCGGCGACTGCTTTATTCATGTCCGCGATCTCGACCTGATGGTCGAGAGCGAACGACCGATCCTAGAGGCGGTTCAGGGCCAACCCGACGAGCTTTCCCGAAAGATCGCTCGGCACATCGCCAACCTGGTCGTCGATGGCGCCACCCTCCAGCTCGGTATCGGAACGATACCCGATGCGGTTCTGCACTATCTGACCGACTTCAAAGACCTTGGGGTGCACACCGAGATGTTCAGCGACGGGCTGATTCCGCTGGTCGAGAGCGGCGTCGTCAACAATTCGAAGAAGACAAT
The DNA here is from genome assembly GCA_029861655.1 of Acidobacteriota bacterium. GTDB lineage: Bacteria > Acidobacteriota > Thermoanaerobaculia > Multivoradales > JAHEKO01 > JAOTZA01. Next base: position 1,155 of record JAOTZA010000101.1, read on the forward strand.
CCACCAAGGCAAGATCATCGCCAGTTTTGTGATGGGCTCGCACAAGCTCTATGAATTCATCGATAACAACCCGTTGGTCGAATTCCACCCGACGGAATACGTGAACGACCCGTTCCTTATCGCGCAGAACGAAAAGATGATCTCGATCAACTCGGCGATCGAAGTGGATCTGACGGGCCAGGTCTGCTCGGACTCTCTTGGTGAGATGTTCTACAGCGGTATCGGCGGCCAGGTGGATTTCACCCGTGGCGCGTCTCGATCCAAAGGAGGCAGACCGATCATCGCACTCCCGTCGACAGTCGCAAAGGGAACGATCTCGCGTATCGTCCCGGTTCTGAAAGCGGGGGCGGGCGTCGGGACGAGCCGAGGGGACGTCCACTACGTCGTCACCGAATACGGCTCGGCCTATCTTCACGGCAAGACGGTCCGCGAGCGCGCGGTCGCCTTGATCAACATCGCCGATCCGAAGTTCCGACCCTGGCTGATGGCCGAGGCAAAGGAGAGGAATCTCGTCTACGCCGATCAGATCGAGCTTCCCATCCGGCCTTCGACCTATCCCGAGGAGCTGGAGCGCTGGATCGAGTTGGAGGATGAATCCCGGGCCTTTCTGCGGCCTCTGAAGCTAGTGGATGAGGCGCTGCTCCACGACCTTTTCTACAAGCTCTCACCCGAGTCGATCAACTACCGCTTCTTTCAATTGATCCGGTCGATGCCGCACAAGAAGCTGCAGGAGTTCCTGCGGATCGACTACGAAGCCGACATGGCACTCGTCGTGCTCACCGGATCGCTCGATGAGGACGCTCAGATGATCGCCATCGCCCACTACCTGAAGGACCCGCGCAGCAACTTCGCCGAAGCCGCGTTTCTGGTGCGGGACGACTGGCAGGGCAAGGGCATCGGCACCCGGCTCATGGCGGAGCTCGTCCAGACAGCCCAGAGCCAGGGAATCGCCGGCTTCACGGCCGATGTCCTGGCGGACAACAAGAGCATGATGCGGGTCTTCCACAAGTGCGGCTATGCACTGGAAAGTCGCCTCGAGGGGAACGTCTACTCGCTGAAAATTCCGTTTCGCGACAAGGCCTGACTTTCTCAGTTTCTGAGAGGAATGCGGAACCTTTCGAGCGCCCGTGTCTCTCACCTAGTGGGAGTCAACTTCCCTCTTCGAGATTCCAACCAACCATGCCGGGAGCCACCTCGTACTCGCCTACCCCATCGGACTCGCCGCCCGACAGCGGCGTACAGTGCCTCCACGATCGCGCCTTGCACGGCGCGTCAACTCCCACAACCCACCACCGTGGCTCCCGGTGTCGGTTTCGGTGCTAGCAGCCCGTACGTTCGAAGCCACCGGCAAGTCGACTTCGTAGCTCTTCCGAGAGCTCGCCGCCATGCACCCAGCGGCAGGCATCGGCCGCCATGTCCAGGCTTTGGAGAAAGGCTCCGCATCGTTCGCAGAGATCCTCCGGGCGCACCGGGAATTCCGCCCCCCGATCCATGGCCTCCATCTTCGACTGCAGCAGATCGAGACACACCTGTTCGGAATGGTCCGTGTGTAGCTGGTGTTCCTTCGCCAGGCTTTGTACCAGTTCCGCCCTCAGGGCAAGACGCCCGCGGTGCACGCGTGTCTTGACCGTCGCTTCCTTGATCTCGAGGATGGTGGCGATCTCGCGTAGCGACAGTTCGGCGATCTCTTTGAGCACCAGGGGTAGCCGGTAGTCGACGGGAAGCCGGGCCAGCGCTCGGTCAACGATCTCCACGGCTTCCCTGCGGAGCTTCTCTTCGAGTGGTCCGTCGTCCGGGGAAGGCAGCTTGGCCCCAAGCGCAAGACCCGAGGGCAGCTCCTCCTCGAGCGAAGCCATGCGAGCCGGCTCCCCCACACGCTTGCGTTTCTTTCGCTGGCAGGTGCGTGCCGCGATGGTGTAGAGCCAACTGGCCGGACTCGACCGGCCTTCGAACTGGTCCCACTTCCGGAAGGCCTGCAGAAAGGTCTCCTGCACCAGGTCCTCGGCGTCCTCGCGGTTACCGCAAAACTTCATGCTGAACGCGAAGACCTTGTCTCCGAGCTTGGCCACCAGCTCCGAGACCGCCTCCTCCGGGGTGCGGCCAAGCAGAGGCTCTCTGCCGGCCGAACTGCTCGCTAGGGTGGACATGCTTATGAGTCTATTCTGGCTCATTCCAGAAGTCTCCAGCTCGTGTGCGCTCGATACATCGGCGTGCTCAAGTACTTCATCCCCGTGTCGCACATCACGGTGACGATGGTCGATTCGGGCGTCAGTTGCTCGGCCAAACGCAGGGCGGCGATGACGTTGGCACCTGTAGATGTCCCGGCAAACAGACCCTCTTCTCGGGCCAGGCGAACGGTCATGGCCACGGCCTCCTCCGTCGACACCCGCTCGATCTGGTCGACAGCGTCCTCTCGCCACAGCGGAACCACAAAACCTGCTCCCACCCCATCGATCTTGTGGGCGCCGGTCGGGCCGCCCGAGAGAACCGCGGACTCGGAGGGCTCGACCGCGACGATTCGGATCCGTTCGTTCTTGCGGCGCAGGGCTTCACCGTTTCCTCGCAGCGACCCCGCGGTCCCCACACTCTGCACAAAACCGTCGAGGCCTCCTCTCGTCTGACGCCAGATTTCCTCGGCCATTCGGTGGTACGCGGCGAGTGGGTCGGCGTTGTTCAACTGATCCGTCCAGAACGCCCCGGGCTTCTCCGCAAGCACCCTCGCCGCCTCGACCATGTCCCGGGTCAGTTTTTCCGTCATGCGCCCGCTGTCGCTCGACACGATCTCGAGCCGAGCTCCCAACATCTCCATGTGATCGAGCTTCTCCGCGGAGAAGGCATCCGAAGTGACGATGTGCAAAGGATATCCCTTGACCGCGCAGACCAGAGACAGGGACACGCCGGTGCTGCCACCGGTGTACTCGACGACCGATCCCCCGGGCCGGAGACGCCCGTCCGCCTCCGCCGTCTCGATCATGGCGAGCGCCATCCGGTCTTTCAGGCTGCCCGTCGGATTCTGCGATTCGAGCTTCAGAAGAATCCGCGAACCGTTTTGCGGCACGATATTCCGCAGCGCCAGCAGAGGAGTGTTGCCGATGCCGTCCAGGACGTTCCGACGCGGTTCGCTCATACGGGGTCCCGGAGCGAAACTCTAACGGGCTGACTTCTTCTTCGCGAGATCGACGCTCACGATTTCCTCGGCGTTGCGGAGAAACAACCGGCCATCGGCCAGAGCGGGTGCCGTCCACGAGCGGCCGGTCAGGATCCGAGTCCTGGCCAGCTCGCGATACGCCTCCGGGTTCGCCTCGACCAGGGCCAGATCGCCGTGCTCGCCGAGCACGATCAACTTTCCGTCGGCGACGATCAGAGAACCCCGCCCGTACCCCCTCGCGCTCCACTTCAACTCACCGGTTGCCGCATCGACAGCTACGAGGATGCCCCCCTTGAACCCATAGAGATGACCGTCGGCCAGGACCGCCGTGTTGACTTCACTGTCGATCAAGGGCGCGTGCCAGAGTCTTTCGGTCGCGAGATGGCCATCGCGCTCGACCAGCCGCAGGATGGCGCCTCCCTTGTGGTCGCCATACGCGCTCGACACAAAGACGCGATCCGGTGGAACGAAGACCGGACTCGCCGCGTTGAGGGGAATTCCGGTCGCCGGACACGGCGCCGACCAGGGGTGATGCCAGAGTAGCCGTCCATCGCCGGGAGCCAGCGCATAAAGACCGCTGGCGCTGAAGAAGACCACCTGCCGTCTGTTGTTCGACGTGAGGACGATTGGGGACACATAGGCCGGCTCGTCGGATTGCGACGCCCACACCACTTCGCCGGTGGATTTCTCGAAGGCCATGAACGCCCCTTTGGCGGCTCCCACTTCGACAAGCAGGAGATCACCCTCGACGAGTGGAGTCGAGGCGTAGCCGATCGAAGGGATCCGGGCGTCGAAGGCCTGCGCCAGGTCGTGCGACCAGATCTCCTCGCCGTCGCTCGCCCGAACTGCGGCCAGACGACCTCCGGCATCGATCGCAAACACGCGCCCTTCGTCGATGACCGGCGTCGATCGCGGCCCATCGCCGTAGGGGCTGTTGAAGGCGGGCCCCACTGTGTGCTTCCAGAGAACCTTTCCGCTGCCGACATCAAAGGCAACCAGCCGCTGCTCTTCCTCCTCCTGCCACAACGTAAACGCGTGATCGCCATCGATCGATATACCGGAGTAGCCGGCCCCGGCAGCAAAGCGCCACCCCTCCGGCGGACCGTCCGCCGCCCAAGAGTCGAGCAGCCCCGTCTCTTGAGACACGCCATCCCGGTTGGGTCCGCGAAACCCGGGCCACCCGCCGGTGGCTGTGTCGTGCGTCGGTCGAACGGAGGAATCTCGTTCGACGTTGACCTTCGGAGGCGCGGAGGGCGCCGTCCTGGCGGTCTCAGATGCTCTAGCGGGCTCCGTCAAGGGTCCGAAGAGGAGAGCCAGTGCGAGACCTATCACCCACCGGCTTTCTCGACACGGCAACATTTGCTGCCGAGTCTAGCAAGCGTCCCGCTATCTCATGCTCCTCTCCTGATCTCGCTATTCGCTGTCTCGATAATCGTCCGGCAGTGACGTCGGCTCGTGGACGGCCGCCGGCCCTTTGGCCACGAACTCGTTGACCTTTCGCGCGTGCGCCCGGATCAGCTTCACCACCTCGGGGTTCGCCGAGGTTTCGGTCACCCGTACGCCGTCGTCGAGCGTGTCGACGACCATCTCGACCTCTTTGTAGTGATCGAAGATCTCGGTGAAGAGCGGGTCCCAGGCTCGCATCCGGCCGCCGCCTTCGAGAAGAGCTTTCATCTCGCCGACGTGCCGTTGAAGAACCTCGACGGCCTCGGGATTCTCCGGGCTACGGGTAACAGTCATCACACCGTTAGGCACATCCTCGATTTCCCGAACGATGTCTCCACGGTACTCGTGCACCAGTGCTCGAACGGCCTGCATGACGTCCCGGTTACTACCACTCCCACAAGCGGAACTCCGCGCGGCCGGCCCCGGCCCCGGCCCCGTCCCCATTCCCTGGCCGCGGCCTCCGCGGTTTATTTCCCTAACAACCTGGCCCGATCTCCGACCCCCGCAGGCAGGCCCTGTTTCGGCGTTAGCGGCGGCCTGGTAGCGACAGCCGCAACCCCCTTTGCCGAACTCCAGTTGGCTCTGGGAGACGCCTTCCCCTGCCCACTCGCCCCCTTGGGCAAGGGTCAGGTTGCCGCCGAACATGGCGATCACGGCTGCTGTCACCAATATCTGAAGGGTTCTTGTGTTGCTTGGTTGTCGGTTCATCTAGTCCTCCTCAGGCTGTGAGAGACAGCCGGAGAGGTCGGGGTTCCCAAGGAAAGCAAGCTCCACGGAAATCGATGGGAACCCTCCCCGCCCTTTGTGTCTCTCAAGCGCTAGAGACGGCTCAAAGCCGAGCCAAATGGAGACTCAAACCAAGGAGAGTGCAGGATGAACGAACGCCCATTACAGATAACCGACGATGAATTCGAAGAGGCCGTGATCCAGTCGGATCTCCCAGTACTGGTGGATTTCTGGGCACCTTGGTGCGGCCCATGCCGAGCGGTGGCACCGGTGCTGGACGAGCTGGCCCGGGAGCACGCCGGCCAACTCAAGATCGCCAAGGTCAACACCGACGAAAACCAAGCCAACGCCTTCGGCTACGCCGTTCGCGGGATCCCGACGATGGTTCTCTTCAAGGACGGTGCGGAGATCGACCGAGTGGTGGGTGCCCTTCCCAAAGCCAACCTCGAGAACTGGATCCACTCGGCACTGGACAGCCGAGCCGCGTCATAGCTCCTGGGTACGAAGCACGAGCCCAGTCCATGAACTACCAAGTGATACTCCTGTCAGCGCTCCTCTCCCTCCTGGGATCGACGCGTGTCCTGGGGGAAGAGCTGGACCTCGGAAGTGCCATGGCTCGAGCCCGGGAGCAGGCAAGGGAGGTGACGGCCGCACGGGCGCGAGCTGAGGCAGGCGATCGCCGGGCCAGCCAGGCAAAGGCCTACCGACTGCCCAGCGTGAGCCTGCAAGAGATCTGGATCCGCACGGATTCCCCGGCCGACGCCTTTGGTCTCCTGCTCAATCAAGAGCGGTTCTCGCTGTCGGAATTTGCCGCCGGCGACCCCAACGACCCCGTCACCACCGAAAACGCCACGACCCGGCTTGCTCTATCGCTCCCCGTCTACACCGGCGGCGAGCTTTCGGGTCGCATCCGCCAGGCCCGCCTGGCTGCCGAGGCGACGCACGACACTGCCGCCTGGATCGAAGAGGGGGCCGCCCTCAGCGCCGGCGAGGCCTACATCCGCCTGGCCCAGATCCGCGAGCAGGTCGCTCTACTCGAGCACTCGCTGGCCACCGTTCACGCGCACGTACAACTGGCTCGCGCCTACGTGGACCAGGGAATGCTGGTGCGCTCCGAGCTACTGCGCGCCGAAGTCGAGCTGTCGCGCCTCGAGGATCTTTCCAGCCAGGCCCGCGGGCAAGCCAAGGTCGCCGAAGCCAACCTCTCCTTCCGCCTAGGTGCCGACTTCTCCACCGCCTGGCAGCTCGAGCCGCTTTCGGATCCGGTGCCCCTCAATGGGGAGCTTGCCGAATGGTTCGACGACGCCGATTCGCGCCTTGACTTGTCCGCCGCCCAAAGGATGCTGGCGGCGGGTGAACTCGAGGTGAAAGTGAAGAAGTCCGGTCTCCTCCCCAAGATCGGACTCGTGGCACGACGCGACTGGAACGACGACGAGCTCTTTGGCTCGAACGGCGACTCCACATCGATCATGGCGGTGGCAAACATCGATCTGTTCAGCGGCGGCCGTCATCGCGCCGCCGCGGCGGCCGCCCGCAGCGAAGCGGACGCGGCCCGCAGCGACATCGAGCAATTCCGTGCCGGGATACGACTCGCGATCAAAGATGCCTTCGAGAAGGCGTCGAGTTCCCGCGAACGTCATCTTACGGCCCTCGCCGCTCAGGAGTCGGCCCGCGAGGTCGAGCGAATCACCCGCGAGCGTTTCAAGAAGGGAATCGTCAAGACAATCGATCTGTTGGACGCCACCACCCAGCGCCGCGAAGCCGAGATGCGAGAGCTCATGGCCCGCGCCGAGGCGCATCTGGCGAGCCTGGCCCTGGCTGTCGAAGCCGGGCGGCGTCCGGAGAGTGTGCTGCCACCAACGACGACAACGACGACAACGACGAACACGAGGACAGAATGATGAGCGTCAATCAGCGAGTTGATGGACGGCTGGCCCTTCTGGGTACCGCGCTGCTACTGGTCGCGGCGTGTGGTGGTCACAAGACGACCCCACCGGCCGTGAACGAAACCACCGTCGAGGCCGAGCTGGCCCGGGCCGAGCGGCTTGAGGTGCCTAGAGTGATCGAACTCTTTGGCGTCGTGGAGGCCGAGAAGACCGCGGCGGTCTCGACGCGGGTGATGGCCATGGTGACGGCGGTCGCGGTCAGAACCGGCGACGCCGTCGTCAAGGGCCAGTCGCTCCTGACGATCGACCCCCAGGCCGCCGAAGGACAACTCTCGCAGGCCCGCGGTGCTCTCGCCCAGGCTAACGCCGGACTGGCGCTTGCCGAGCGAAACCACGAGCGGTTCAAGGCACTGGCCGCCGTCGATGCAGCGTCAGAGTTGGAACTGGATATGGCCCGCATGCAGTACGAACAAGCTGTAGGTGCGGTCGAACAGGCGGAGGGAGCGGTTGCCGCCGCCGGCTCGGTGGCGGCCGACTCCCGTGTCGTGGCACCCTTCTCCGGCCGCGTGACCCGCAAGATGGTGGAGGTCGGCGATCTGGCGGCTCCCGGTCGCCCCCTCCTCATGCTCGAGTCGGAAGCCGGCCAGCGGCTGGCGCTGACGGTTCCCGAGAGCGTCATGGCCCGGGCTGGCCTCACTATCGGGCAACCGCTCACCGTACGCATCGACACACGCTCCGATCTCGGTAGCATTGAAGCAACCGTCGTCGAGATGACGCCGGGGGCCGACCCCGCCAGCCATTCCTTCGGGGTCCAGGTCGCCCTGCCGACGCCTGGGATTCCCAGCGGCGCATCGGCCAGAGCTTGGATCGAGACCGACAAGCGCACGATCGTGGCTGTTCCGGAGACCGCCGTTCTCCGCCGAGGCGGTCTCTCACTGGTCGTCGTACGCAATTCCGAAGGCCGCGCCGGCTCCAGGGTGGTAACGATAGGTGAACCGCTTTCGGAGGGTCGGGTCGAGGTTCTTTCCGGCCTCGCCGGAGGTGAGACGGTCCTGCTCCATCTGAGCTCGGTGCCCGCGACGGGTGCCCGAGTGGAAGGCGTCGGGAACAACGAACAAGCGCCGGAGCGAGAGTCTTGACATCGAAGGGCCGGAGAATGACGCCCGACAACGAGTCGGCCGGACCGGAGGCCGCCAAGCGAGAGGCTCTGCGGCTCAAGCTGACGCGGCGGCCGCTGGGTGCTTCGGGAAAGATCGCCAAGGCATTCCTGGAGTCGAAGCTGACGCCACTTCTGGTGGTGGCCTCGCTACTGGTCGGCGGTTTCGCCGTGCTGGTTACACCACGGGAAGAGGAGCCTCAGATCAAGGTGCCGATGATCGACGTGTTTGTGGGCTTCCCGGGCGCCACCGCCCAGGAAATCGAACGGCGGATCATCTCGCCGCTCGAGAAGGCGATCTACGAGATCGAGAACGTCGAGTACCTCTACTCCACCTCACAGCCCTCGGGCGGCATGATCATCGCGCGCTTCGTCGTCGGCAGCGACCCCGACGAGGCGGTGGTGCGGGTGCAAGCCAAGGTGGCGGAGGCCGCGGCCCAACTGCCGCAGGGAGCGACGCCGCCGGTGATCGCGCCGCGCTCGATCGACGACGTACCCATCGTCGCCTACACACTGTGGTCGCGGGAAGCCACCTCGCTCGAGCTGCGCCAGGTCGCCCAGGAGCTCGAGACCGAGCTGACGCGGCATCCCGAAGTGGCGCAGGTATGGGTGATCGGCGGTCAGCGCCGGGCCGTTCAGGTGCGCTTCGACCGCGAACGGCTGGCGTCGCACAACGTCTCCCTCCTCCAGGTCTACGGTGCCCTGGCGGCCTTGAACTGGCGCCTCCCCGCCGGCCGTCTCGCCGCCGCCGACACCGAGACGGAGGTGGAAGTCGGGAGTTTCTTTCGCTCGGCCCGGGACGTCGCCTCGGCGGTGGTGAG
>JAOTZA010000102.1 GCA_029861655.1 Acidobacteriota bacterium
ACCTCAGAGCTGTCGGGTATCCCTTGGACCGGTACGGTGGCGTTGATCAAAAACGGTAAGGTCTATGTGAATCGCGGCACTCGCGAGGGCGTGAGCAGCGGGCAGAGCTTTGTCGTTGGTACGGTGGATGTGATCCGGGATCCCGACACCGGTGAGGTGCTCGATGAGTCGATGAACGAACTCGCAAGGCTCAGCTGCCCGACGGTCAAGGAGAAGCTGTCGATCTGCGATGTCACGTCGGGCGGGGGTGTGAAGCGCGGGATGGCGGTGCACCTCGGGATGTAGGGCGGCAGAGAGCTCTATTACGGCTTGAATTCGACCTTGAGGGCCACCCAGTCGCTGACTTCGGTTCCATCCCGGGTCGCGGCGGTCCAGCGGCTTGCCATGACAGCGCGTTTCGCTTCCTGCTCGAAGCCGAGACCGATCGGGTCCGAAAGGAGTTCTGTCTCGACGGGTTTCCCTGTCTCGTCCACTAGCACCCGCAGCCGGACCGTCGCCGATCGACCCAAACGCCGAGCCACCCGCGGGTAGCGCGGGCGTGGCGCCTGGAGAATGTGGGGGGGCGTCAAGACCGGTGTTTCCATGGATGGAGCGTTGTCAACCGGCGGGGACCGGAGCGATGAGGGTGTGTCGAGGGAGGCAACAGGCTCCTTGGTGACGGTATCGAGAAATGCCGCCGGTGTGGGCGCGGGTGTCGGCTCGATATTCGAGACCAGGAGCTCTGCCGGTGGAGTCACGACGACCTTCTCTGTCTCTTCGTCGGAAGAGTCCGCGTCGCTTTGGAACGCCGATGAAGCGACGTCCGGCACACTCTGTTCGACCGCTGCTGCTGGCTCCGGAATCGAGTCGACGCGTGCCGCCGTTGGTGGTGGTTCCTGTGTCGGAGGGGCCGTGCCCGCAAGCTCTACTTGATCGATTTCCGGTTGGGGTGCGGGTGTGGCCCGTCGGAGTGCGGGGGTGGCCCGTCGGGTTGCGGCGCGCCGGTGGGCTGTGACCAGCTGCTCACGCAGTTGGGCCAAGCGTGGCTCGTACTCCGCCTTGAGATCTTTTTCCATCAAGGCCGCACGCGAAGCGATGAGGTCGCGGGCGATCTGGGTGTCGGCTTTGCTGGCTCTGCTGGTTTCTCGTGCGGACTTTGCGGAATCGGCGATTGAGGGCCTGTTGATCCAGAAGAAAACAGTCGCTGCAATCGTCGCGACAGCCAGCGAGGCGACCAGCCCAACCAAAAAGTCGGCCCGGCTCCGGTCTTGGTGCATGTTCGTGGCCGGCGCGGCGAGAAGTGGGGCCACTTCTTCTGCTTTCTCTTCTTCTACTTCCTTGTGCTCTTCGTCTTCTTGTTGATCTTGGTCTAAGGAGTCTGGGAGCAGGTCCGACTCGGCCGGCACCGTGAGCGAATCAGGTGACATGGTCTCGGCGCTGGTCTCGCTCCCGGCTGCCACGGTCCAACGCGCGGCCTTTTCTTCCTGGATTTCGTGAGACTCGGACTCGAGCTCTTCGCGGAAGAGGGCATGGAGGAAGAACGACAGCTGGAATGCGCTGGCGCCTCCGGCCTCGCTTGCGATGACTGTTCGGAGGTCGTGGCGCCAGCGAACGACGTCCGGGGTGCGTAGTTCCCTACGTGCCAAGCTGTGCTTTAGGAGCTCCTGGAGATCGGGGGCAAGGGGTGAGGCTTCGCCAAATGGTACGGCCTGGTCGACCTGAGCAGCGAACGGGACGTTCTTCGAGGGTGGCGACCCGGTGAGGACCTCAAAGAGGATTGCCGCCAGCGAGAAAACATCGTCGGCTGCAGCCGGAGCCGCACCACTGCGGATTTCGGGAGAGCGGTATTTCGAATCCGGATCGAGGGTGCGCAGGCCTGGGGCGGTGTCGAAGCCGAACGTCTTGACCTTTCCCTGATGCGAGACCTGGATGAGTTCGGGGCTGAGAGAGCCGTGGAGAATAGGCGACTCCTTGAATTGGAGTTTCTGCGCCTCCACCAGGGCGGTAGCGACCTGATCCACTATGGCGAGAGCCTGATCGACCGAAAGCGGCATGCGGCGCTCGCGGGCACGAGTGAGGATATCGTCGAGTGAACGCCCGACTTGGTAGTCATAGGCGACAAACGGAATCCCTTCCGAGATCCCGAGCTCGACCCCCCGACCAAAGAGGCGGCCTACGAGGATCTCTTGGATCGGTGCGCGATCGTGGATCCGTTCCCAGAGCTCGACGCTTGTGCTGGGGTCACGGTCGAAGAGATGCAGCAGAACTACACGATCGATGGCCCTAGCCTGAGCCCGACCGGCGCGGTAGGTCGTGCCGAGCGGAGTCTTTTTCAGCAGTCGGAAGAGATGGTAGTCGGAGAATCTGCGCTGGGACATCATGGTGCTGTCGACGCGTGACGGCGGTGGTGTTCACCGTCGCCTCTTCCTCGCCGCTTAGTTGACCTCGTGGACCGCCGGTCCGACTATGGAGCCGGTCACTATTTCCTTTTCTCCGCGGCCCATTTTTCCCGCCAGTACTGACGCTGCCATTTGTTGACCGCCCGGTTGTGCTCGGCAAGGGTGGAGGAGAAGACATGTGTCCCGTCGTTGCGACTGACAAAGTAGAGATAGGGCACTTCGGCCGGTTGGGCGGCGGCCCGGAGGCTTGCGAGGCCCGGAGAGCAGATCGGTCCCGGTGGCAAACCGGTGTGGACGTAGGTGTTGTATGGATGGTCGATCCTCAGGTCCGTGCGCCGAATGTTGCCGTCCCAGGTCCCGAGTCGTTTGAGCGCAAAGATCACGGTCGGGTCAGCGTAGAGCGCGATGCTTCTTTCGAGCCGGTTTGTGTAGACGCCAGCGACAACGGCGCGCTCGCTGTCGACCAGGGTCTCCTTCTCGATAATGGAAGCGAGCGAGACCAGGTCTCGTGGACTCTCGAGTTGGCGTTCGGCCGACAGCAGCACCCGGACGTCTTTCTCGAAACGGCGGCGGAAGGTACCGACCAGGGTCGCCACGATCTCGGTCTCGCTGGTACCGCGAGCGAAGGCGTAGGTATCGGGGAACAGATACCCTTCCAAGTCGGTCGCTTGGGGGTCCAGGTCGCGGATGAGGTCCACGGACCGCATGGCCGCGAGAAAGGCGTCGAGTGTGCCAAAGCCGTTCGCGGTCAATGTTGCCGCAATCTCTTCGAGCGTCAACCCTTCGAGCAGAGTGACCTCGTGGAGAACCACTTCCCCATGGGACAATTTGTCGAGAATCTGGGACGCAGTCGCGGCGCCGCTAAATCGATACTCGCCCGCTTGCAGAGCCGGCTCTTCGAGGACGTAGCGAAAATAGAGGCGGGTGAGCGTCGCGTGCTGCAGCACGCCCTCGGCAGCGAGTCTCTCGAAAATGGCTCGAGCGCTCTGACCGCTTTCGACGATGACGGTCTTCTCCGTCTCGGAGAACCCCTTGAAGGGTTCGTTCAGACGAGTCCAGGACCAACCGAAGGCGATCCCGGCGGCGATCGCGACCAGGGCCAGAACCAGACCCAGCCACACAAGGACTCGCCGAGCGCTCATGGTTCGAGCTCGTTGTCGAGCGCTTCCTGAAGAATGATCTGGGCTGCCACCGCGTCGACCCGGTCAGGGTGCTTTCGCGGATCGATGCCGGATTCGCGGAGTCGCTGCTCGGCCTCACGGCTGGTGAGAGACTCGTTGACAAAGATGGGCTCGAGCCCGCTTGCCCGTTCGAGCTTTTCCGCAAAAGCTCGAACGCCCCTGGATGCCGGCCCGCGTTTGCCGTCGAGATTCACGGGGTCCCCGAGGACGAGCTTCCCGACACCCTCCGCGGCCACGATTTCACAGATCCGCCGTACGAGGCTGCGATCGTTGTGACGCTCGAGGGTGGTGAGCGGCCTGGCGAGCCTCCCCGACGGGTCGGAGACCGCCAGCCCTACCCTGCGGGCGCCGAAGTCAACCGCTAGCACCTTCATCGCGATGAGTACTTTGGCGGCGGCATGCCAATGTGTCAACCAAAGCCGGTCATGCGATAGCATCGCCCGGCCACGGCGATTTGCTGAGGGTAGCTCTCCTGATGAAGGACATCGTCATTCTCGGCACCGCGCGCACGCCTATTGGCTGCTTTGGGGGACAACTCGGTTCGCTGCCAGCCCCGCGTTTGGGTGCGCGCGCCTTGAGCGCCGCAATCGAGAGGTCGGAGCTCACACCGGTCGATATCGAACACGTCTACATGGGGGGAGTGCTGACCGCGGGCGTTGGTCAGGCTCCAGCGCGGCAGGTGGCCCTTGGGGCGGGATGCTTGCCTTCTACGGGTGCGGTCACCGTCGGCAAGGTCTGCGGATCGTCCATGAGGGCCGTGATGACCGCCAGCAACGATCTCCGTTGCGGCGATTTCGAAGTGGTCGCCGCCGGCGGTATGGAGAGCATGAGTAGCGCTCCCTATCTGGTAAGCGGCGCGCGAGATGGTCTGCGTCTAGGGCACGGGCGGCTGATTGATTCGATGATTCACGATGGATTGTGGGATCCGTACAACGATACCCACATGGGAAATTGCGCCGAAACCTGCGCGGCCAAATACTCTTTCTCGCGCGCGAGTCAAGATGAATACTCGTTGGAGAGCTACCGCCGGGCGCGCGAGGCTGCGGATAGCGGGGCCTTTGCCGCCGAAATCGCCGCGGTCGAAGTGCCACAGCGCAAGGGTAACCCGCGGATGGTAGACCGTGACGAGGAGCCCTATCGAGTCGATCTAGAGAGAATGGGACGGCTCAGACCGGCCTTTGACAAGAACGGCACCGTCACAGCGGCCAATTCATCGAAGATCAACGACGGGGCAGCGGCCCTGGTGCTCACGACCGCGGAGAAGGCATCCGAGCTCGGCGTTCGGCCTCGAGCGCGGATCCTCGCGCATTCCACGTTCGCGCAGGACCCGGAGTGGTTTACGACCGCTCCGGTGGGAGCGGTTGGCAAGCTCCTCGAGAAGACCGGTTCGACTGTAGAAGACTTCGATCTCTGGGAAGTCAACGAAGCCTTTGCGGTGGTCGCGATGGCGTTTCTCGAGGAGCTGGGGCTACCCCACGAGAAAGTGAATGTACATGGCGGAGCAGTGGCCCTTGGGCACCCCATTGGTGCATCGGGCGCACGCATCATCATTACTCTGCTGCACGCGTTGGAACGGCATGACTCGAAGAAGGGTTGTGCCGCTATCTGCATCGGCGGAGGAGAGGCGACGGCGATTGCGATCGAGAGGTTGTAGAACGATGAAGACGCGAAACGGTTTCACTCGGCTTCTCGCGACGCCTGTTGGTCTGGTTGCGATTGCGACAGTCCTTTGGACCGCTCCGCAGGTTGTCCGTGCACAGGATGAAGCTCCGGTCGAAGACCCTGGAGCGGGTCTGGCTCTGGTCGATGACAGCATCGCCCGGGCGGGTGCCGAGCCGACGGCCGAGGAACGCGAGAGCGACGAGTTCCTGCCGCCCGCGCCCAGCCGGATCACCTTCGATGTGCCTTTTTCGGCCGAAAAAGGGGGCGGCTCGGCAACGGGCAGTGCCGGGACCGTGGACTATCTCGGCGAGAACCAGATCGTCGCCGCCGGTGCCGTGGAGTTCCGCTACCAGAACACCAAGGTCCTGGCGGAGCGTGTCGAAGTGGACCTAGAGAGCAAGACCGTGGTCGCGGAAGGAAACGTCATCTTGGACGAGGGCCCCAGTCGAGTGACCGGAACCCGCCTCGTGTACGACCTCGACACCCGTACGGGGACGGTCTACGACGCCGCGGCTTTTGTCGATCCGGATATGTTCCTGACCGGGACGGAGATCAGCAAGGAGGGTGAGCACCTTTACACGATCACCGATGGGACCGTTACCGCCTGCTCCGAGGATTTGACACCCGACTGGAGCTTCAAGCTCGGCCGGGGCCGGGTCAATCTCGAGGGCTGGGCGCGGATTCACAACACCACCATGCGGGTCAAGAAGCTGCCGGTGTTCTACTTTCCCTATTTACTTTTCCCGGCGCGGCAGGACCGCACCTCGGGCTTTCTGTTTCCCAATATCGGGTACTCCAGCGAACGTGGTACGCGTCTCAGCCTGGCCTGGTACCAGACTCTGGGCCCCAGCTATGATGCGACCTTTTTCGCCGACATTTACGGTGAGGACTACTATGGTTTTGGCAGCGAATTTCGGTACCGCCCCAGCCACGGCACCGGGGGTGTGATCCAGGCGCAGCTGATCGATGACCCGAATGACTTGCTGTCTGATGGGACACCGGCCGGAACTCGGTGGAAGGCGCGTATCGACCACACCAGCGAGGATCTACCCTGGGGGCTGCGCGGCGTCATTCGATACCTCGACTTCTCCGACTTCGAGTTCTTCCGCGACTTCGAGCGCGATTTCAACAACATCTCGATTCGCACACTGTGGTCCTCGGCCTTTGTCGCCGGTAGCTGGGGGTCGCATTCGCTCAATGTGCTGGTCGACGATCGCGAGACGTTTATTCAGCAGGGTGTCACGGTCAACCAGCGCCAGCTTCCGGAGATCGAGTATCGGCTGCGATCGAGACAGCTCGGAAATCTTCCGCTCTATCTCGATTTGCTGAGCTCGGTCAATTTGTTCGAGGTCTCTCGCACCAACGATTTGCAGGAATCCTACACCCGCTACGATGTGGCGCCGAGCCTGACGTTCCCCTTTGCGCCGGCGCCGTGGTTGTCGATGTCGGTGGTGGCCGCCGGGCGAACGACGTCATACGGCAACAGTCTGACCGCGGACCGCCAGGCGTTTAGTGGTGAATCGTTGACACGGACGTTTCCTTCGGCCAGCGCTCAGATCATCGGACCTTCTTTCTCGAGGATCTTCGACGCCAAGATCGGCCGCTTTGGCAAGTTCAAGCATGTAGTAGAGCCTCGCTTCGCCTACCTTCTCATCGACGAATTCGAGGACCAGAACCTGGTGCCCCTCTTCGACGAGGTGGACACTCTCGTGGATCAGGAGCTGTTTTCGGTCTCCCTGGTCAACCGGCTTCTCGCCAAGCCGGCCGACGAGAAGTCACTGGAGGGGGCTCGAGAAATCATGTCGTTCGAGATCGGGCAAGCGTTCAGCCTGCGTGATGACAAACCGTTCCAGCAATCGAGCAATCGTGTCTTGCAGACAAAGGACGGACCGATTGCCGCGCGGCTCAGGTTCAATCCAAGCCCAATCACCAATTTCGAGTTGCGGGCTCAGTACAACACGCTCTTCAACAAGGTCGAATCCGCTTCGCTTTTGGGTGGCACCCGGTTTGGGGACCACTCGGTCGGTTTGAGCTGGGTGGCTCGTGTCAATGCTGAAGACGCCGTGACCACGAGCCACCAGGCCCGGCTCTATACCGACTTTGCGGTAGTCCCAAACCGATTGCGACTCGGCTCTCAGATCAATTTCGACCTCGAGCAGAATTTTCTGCAGATGCAGCGGCACGTGCTCACCTATACCTCGCAGTGCTATGGCGTGCGGTTCGAGTGGCGAGAGCTCGCCAGGGTGCTAGCTGCCGGAGAAGAGGAAACGACGGCAGAGTATCTGCTGGCGATCTCGCTCAAGAATATCGGTACTTTTCTCGATCTCAACGGCGGCGATACCAACGGGTTCCGTCCCTAGCAGCCCGATGAAGGTCCTGATCTCCGGAGTCAGCGGGTTTCTGGGAGTCGCACTGGCACAGAGACTCGCTGCCGACGGTTGCGCCGTCTTTGGCACCCATATTGGTGACGAGCCGTCGATACCCGGTGTGTCTTCGGTCGACGCCGATCTGCTGGATCCGGCGGCGCTGGCTCGAGCCGTCGACTGGGCGCGGCCGGATGTCGTGATCCATCTTGCAGGATTGAGCCACGTCGGCGACTCCCGAGGTCGGGAAGAAGAGTACTGGCGGGTCAACGTCACCGGCACCGAGAACATGTTGCGGGCGGCCACCGGCCGCCGAGTGCTCTTTGCGTCCAGCGCGCAGGTCTATGGCCCGGTGCCCCCGGAGAGCCAGCCGATCCGCGAACAACGACGGCCACAGCCGCAGAACCCGTATGCGGAGACAAAGGCCGCGGCCGAGCGGCTCGTGCTGACAACTCAGGGAACCGTCGTGAGGTTGTTCAACGTCGTTGGACGGGGGCAGGCGCGGAGCTTTGCCCTGCCTTCGTTTGCGCACCAGCTGGCCTCGCTACGGCACTGCAAGGATGCCGTGATCGAGGTGGGGGATCTGTCGCCGCGCCGCGATTTTCTCCCGCTCGAGGATGCGATCGACGGCTACGCATGCCTGATGGAGCACGGCGAACCCGCGACGGTGTACAACCTGGGTAGCGGAGTGGCGGTTTCGGTCGCAGAGGCGCTGGAGCTCCTGATGGATGTTTCGGGAGTACGACCCTCGATCGAAGTCGACGAGACTCGCTTGCGCAAAGCGGAAGTTCCTCTGCTGTGTGCCGATATCAGCAGACTCCGGAGCTTGGGCTGGGAACCACGGACACCGCTGCGTGAGGCCCTCCAAGATCTGTGGGCGAGCGTTGCCGAAGCCGATCCAATCTCTTGATGGAACACGATCATTCTCCTGAGGCGATTCGTTCGCGGTTGGCCGGCGGACCCGAAGCCAGCTATCTTCGCGACTGGATCTACGGGGGAATCGACGGTGCCGTGACCACCTTTGCGGTGGTTTCCGGGGTGGTTGGAGCAGGGCTTTCGTCGAAGATCATCGTCATTTTGGGTCTGGCCAATCTACTGGCCGATGGGTTCTCCATGGCCGCTGGGAACTACTCCGGTACGCGAGCTGAAGGCGATTGGCTCGAGCACCTGAGGCGGGTCGAGCACCGCCATATCGAGCTCGAACCCGAGGGTGAGCGAGAGGAAGTGCGGCAGATCTTTGCCGGCAAGGGCTTTGAGGGAGAGACCCTGCAGACCATCGTCGAAGTAATCAGTGCCGACCGTGAGCGGTGGGTTCGTACGATGCTGACTGAAGAATACGGGTTGCCGCTCGAAATTCGTTCACCGGTGTTGGCCGCGCTGAGTACCTTTTCGGCGTTTCTCGTTTGCGGCGCCGTGCCTTTGTTGTCCTACATCTTCCCTTGGCCGCAGAGCTTTCCGACGGCCGTCGTTTTGACCTGCTGCGTCTTCTTTCTGATCGGGTGTGCACGCAGCCGCTGGTCGACGGACCCGTGGTGGAAGACTGGGTTGGAAACCCTCGGCGTCGGCGGTGTCGCCGCGGCGATCGCCTATCTGGTCGGATTCCTGCTCAGAAATCTCGCGGCTGCCTGAGACGAGCCCACCCCGTTATTTAGTGCCGGGCCCGGGTTTTCCCCCGCTGTTCAGCTCTTCCGCCCGACGACTTCGCCGAGAATGTCGATGGAGCGGTCGAGTTGCTCGTCCGAGAGATAGGGGGCCGGTCCCAGACGTAGGCTACGGTCCCGGCTGTCCGAAAACACCCCCCTCTTCTCGAGCTCGCTCCAAATTTCGGCGGCATCGACCGACTCGAGGCATAGGAAACCACCGAGGTTCTCGATCCCGACCGAGCGGTCCCTCTGGAGGACGCGCGGGTCGAGATCCAAGTCGTCGAACCGATTGGCGAGCCTAGAGAGCTGGTGTTGATTGATCCTCCGAAGAAGCGGGGGCGTGAGCTGCTGTTCGTTGAAGAACTCGAAGACTTCGGCACCACGATAGTGACTGGTCGGGTCGTAGGTCGCTCCAGCGAACCGGTCGTCACCCGAGTCGTAGCCGACAGGACCATCTCGTTGGGCCAGGGAGAGTTCCCCGAAGTTGGCAAACCAGCCGGTCGCCACCGGGCGCATGTCACAGTCGTTGGGGAAACGCAGGAAAGCGTTGCCTTCCCCGAGTTGGCAGTACTTGTAACCGGCGCTGACGACAAAGGAGTCTTCCAGACCGCGCTCGCGAAGCGAGAACGGGACGATGTTGAGCTGGTGGTACGTGTCGAGCACGAGGATCGCGCCGTGTTTCCGGCACGCCTCGGCTGCCGTGCTCAGATCGCCGGCGATGTGGCCGCTGGAGAAGAAAACCGTCGAGACCAAGACGGCGGCGGTCGAGTCGGTGATTGCCGCCGCCAGTCTCTCTCCGACGTTTTCCGCCGGGTGCGCAGCGACCCGGGTCACCTCGATTCCCTCTTCCTCTAGTCGGCGCAGCTGCCGTTCGAGCGCATGGAACTCGCGGTCGGTGGTGACGAGATGTCGCCGTGAACGCCGACCGGCCCGGTCCCAGAGAGGCAGAGACGAAATCAATTTGACGAGGAGGTCGTGGGTGGCGGCGGCCAGCGAATAGCGGCCTGTTGGGTCGTCAAGGAGTCGGCGGTAGCCGGCTCGCACACGGTCGGCTGCGGCGTAGGCATATTGCCATTTATCGTC
>JAOTZA010000398.1 GCA_029861655.1 Acidobacteriota bacterium
TGTTGTCATTCTTCTCTCCGCCCACCGCAGCGCTCCAACTCGGGTCCCAGTAGCCGACATTCAGCCCCTTGCGCTTCGACTCACCCTTCACGCTCTCGGAGGCGATGACCTGGCCGGTCGTGGAATCGACCATGTAGATCGTTACGTTCATCTCGGCCTTGCCGCCCTTACCGCCTACCTTGAACCCCTTGATCCGGACACCTCCGCCACCCGCACCTGTCTGCTGGACGTGGGTTATGGCACCTTTGACGAGAATCTGGGCGGGGGTCATCTGACCGGTAACCGGACCCTTCGTGCCCTGCGCAGTGCGGCCGCTCGACACGAAATCCTGTTCGGCGAGGGCCTCCTCGCGCATGTCGGTCTCGGCGAGAACAATGAACTTCCCACTTTTGTTGAGCAGATCGGTCAGTACCGTGCCCCAGGCGTCACCAAGGCTCCACTGAGAACGCCAGCCGGCTTGGTTCTCGAATCTGGAGACCGTTATCGTGTACCGCAGATTCCCCGTTTCAGCCCTTGCCACACCCGTACTCGAGGCGAAACCAACCATCGACAGACACACCACCAAAAGAAGAACTCCCTGTTTCATGAATACCCTCCGATCTAGGAATCTCATTCGCAACGCTGGGCAGGATATCAAAGACGATACTCTGCCGCACATGATCGTGAGTCGCGAGGATGGGGGTCTTCGCCTTTTCACCCAGCCCGATCACGCCCGCCTTGCAGCCGATCTGCTCTCTCTCTGGCGTCGCGATGGGTTACCGAACCATCCTCGTCGTGAGGAGTTGCTGCTGGCGGCTCGCGAACACGACAACGGCTGGCAGGAAGCCGACTCGGCACCTCGTCTGGACCGGCAAAGCTCCAGGCCGGTCGACTACCGCAGGCTCCCGAACGAACCCCGCTTCGACATCTGGCGTCGCGGCATCGATCGGCTCGCAAGCCAGAACGAATATGCCGCCCTGCTGGTAGCGGTCCACGCCCGCTCGGTACACCAGGATCGCGCGCACGAACCCTGGCCTGAGTTTCTAGCCGAGATCGATGAGCGCCGGTCCGCCCTCCTAGAGGTGACCGGGACCACCGAGGAGCAGGCAGCAGACGACTATCGTTTTCTACAGCTTTTCGACCGGCTTTCGCTCTCTCTCTGCGAAGGTGGAGACGTTCGGGGAACCGCTCATGGGTATCACTTTCACGCGTTGGATCGCCGTCTTTCTCTGGATCCCTTCCCCTTCGCCGGAGCGACGACCTTTGTAGTTCTCTCCCGGCGCATCCCCGACCACGCCTATGCCGGAGAGGCGGCGCTGGGAGCCGAGCTGGCCGCTGCGCGCTGGGAGAGGACCGAGGTGCGAGTGCGACCGGAATTCCAGGGCTCGAGACCCGCGGAGGCCATCTCGGACACATCAGTTTGATACCCTAGAAGGCCATGGTCGACCCAGCCACCGAGGCCGAAATTTCGGCGCAAGAGGAGCCCGTTGAACCGGACCGCGTTCTGATTCCGTCGGCCCTGGGGACTCTTGGTGTTCAGTTGACCGGTGACGCGGTAACCCGCGTCGTAATCGTCCCAAAGGGCCGTGAACGCAAGAAATACAAACCTTTTGGAGAACTCAAACGACGCGAGCGAAACGAGGTCATGGACGAGGTGCTGGGTCGTTTTTCCGAGTATCTGGCAGGCGCCCGACGAAGGCTTGGACTCGAATACGCGCTCGCCGACGACACGGACGAGTTTCTCCGCGAGGTGCTAGAGAAAGCGAGCGAGATCCCCTACGGCGAGACTTGGACGTATCAGCAACTGGCCGCCGAGACCGGGCGAAGCGACGCCTACCGTCAGGTCTTGGCGGTGTTACAGACCAACCCTCTGCCGCTTGTCGTTCCGTGTCATCGGGTCGTCACGGCCAAGTCTGGGCCCGGAAGCTACGTGGCCGGAGTCAAGAAAAAGATCTGGCTTTTGAAGATGGAGCAGCGTGGCCTCACCCTGTGAGGGCGAAGACCACGCCGTTTCGGAGAGCTAGAGCTCGTCCAGATCGACCGTCAGCTCCTTTTCTTCTCCCGATTCGACCGAGAAATCGACCGATGTCTCGCGGCCCGGCTGCATCACGCTGAGCACATGCTCGCCGGCATCGACCAGCAGACCCGCATGTAGAGCCGCCATCTCGCCTCCGGTCCCCAGGAACCGGCCGTCGAGATAGACCGCCGCGTCCTCGGGTGCCACTCGGAGCGACAACCGCCCTGGCTCACCCCGAGTGTCGAGCACATCCGGCTCGCCGGCCGCGCTCGGGGCGTCACGATCCGCGGGCGGAGGCGTCGCACGCACGCTCCGACCACCCACATAGGGCCGCCGCTCGGGCACCGGGGCCGTCTTTGCTTCGATCGCCACCTCCTTGACGGGTGTTGATTCACCGGGTCTCATATCGAGCTCGAAATCGAGCCTGACTCCCGGCAACGCCTCCACTTCGCGAACCTCGGTCATAAAGCCCGGCTTGAAGAACACCAGCTGATGCTCCCCCTCCGGAAGCCACAACAACGAGGGATAGCCATCGTACTTGCTGGCGGTACCGATGAAATGACCGTTGAGATAGACCTCGGTCTTCTTTGGCTTGACATCGAGGTCGAAGGCTCCAAGCGGTTCGGAGTAGGCCCGACGATATCGGTACCCCCATTCATAGGGGTAGCCATAACCGTACCGGTAGCCGTACGAACCGTAGTAGTAGGGGTAGAAGGGCCAGCCGTAGCCGTAGCCGTAGTAGCCGCCATACCCCA
>JAOTZA010000397.1 GCA_029861655.1 Acidobacteriota bacterium
GACGACACCATCGAGAGCCTGGGCGGCGATTTCGTCACGCCGATCGGTTTCTTCACCTGCGCTCTCTCCCGCCGCCTCGTCCCAGCCGGCTCCGAGGAGCCAGGCGAGCATCCTCGAAACAAGAGTTGTCGTTTTCCCGGTTCCGGCGCCCGCCTCCAGAACCAGCGGCCGGTCAAAGACGGTTTGCGCCGCTTGTCTCGCCTGGTGGTCTCTCGCCTCGGCGTCTCTTTTTGCCTGCACGGTCATCTCTTTTTCCCACGCCTCGCCGGCCGGCCCAGGTACCAGGCCGCTGCGACCGCAGCGCCCTCGGCCGTTGCTTCGGTCCCGGAGCCCGCTTGCGTCTCGACCCACTCCCGCAACCGGCGGCGGGCCCCCGAGTCGCCGCGCACACAGGCGTCCGAGACATCGCACCAGGAACAGGATCTGGGCTCTTTTTCGCCGCCATACTCGAGCAGGCGGGGGAAGAGGCTGCCTGTGTTCCATACGC
The DNA here is from genome assembly GCA_029861655.1 of Acidobacteriota bacterium. Lineage (GTDB taxonomy): Bacteria > Acidobacteriota > Thermoanaerobaculia > Multivoradales > JAHEKO01 > JAOTZA01. Next base: position 488 of record JAOTZA010000397.1, read on the forward strand.
CGAGGAGCGCTGCGACGGCACGGACGAAGTGGTCGATGAGAGCCGGCTCCTGGGCCGACAGCGAGAAGATGCGACCGGCCTCGTCGTCGAGCAAGGGGTTGAGAAACAGATACCGACCCTGGTCGAGGCGGTCCCGACTGGCGAGAGCATAGGCGGCGGCCTGCAGCCATTCGCCTTCGCGAACCGCCTCCAGCAACCGGTCGTTGGCGCGCCCCGACTTTCCGCTCCTCGGGGTCCAGCGACCGGTCTTGTAATCGGTGAACAAGAAGCCTGACTCGCCGCGGTCCATTCGATCGGCGCGAAAACGAATCTCGCGTGCCTCGTCCGGCCCCGGCTTGCCTGGTTCCATGCTGGGCTGCGGCAGGCGGCCTTCGATCTCGGCGGCGACGATCGGCAGGCGGCTGCGTCCTCCGGGCCAGTCCTCTTTGCGGGCGGTTTCGAGGTGGGGAAGAGCGGTGCGTGCCAGGGCCCGCCCGAGGCCGGGCAGTCCGAGATTGCCTTTCGTGACGACCGCTCGTGCCTTGCGCAGGAGCATCTGCTCGAGATCTTCGGATGGTGGCCATGCGACGATGCTGCCGTCGTCACTGCGCGCCGAAGTCCAGTCATGGGGGGGATTCTCGAGTCCGGCTTGGACGATCTCCTCGAGCACGTCGTGGATCACCTGGCCGAGGTGCAAGGGCTCGATCCCGGGGACTTCCTCGAGCGGGTCGGGGAGCAGCTCGATCCTCAAGATCTTTTGCAGAAAGTGACTCCAGGGGCACTTGGCGAGACCTTGGAGGGCGGTGACATAGAGCGCTCGGGAGGCCCTGGGGTCGCTCCCCTGGTCGTTTCTTCGAATGGCTCCGACGAAGCCGAGGTAGGGACCCGGTCCGCTTCCGATCTCGCCGGATGGCGACGGTTCGAACTCGTCCAGAATCCGCAGCCGCGCCGCGGTCAGCTCTTGGGTGTCAACACTCGCCTCGGCCCCCGGCGAGTCGGCGATCGCCACCTCGAGCGCCTCGGCGAAAACGCCGCGGCCGCCCCCATCGTATTTGGAGCCGCGAACCTGGTGAATTCCAGCCAGGACCGCCGCTTCGTGAGCGGGACGTGGCCGCAGCAGACCCGCGGCATCGGGTGAGAAAACTGGTCTGGCGGAGGCAACGAAGTCGGCAGAATTGTCATTCTTGTCTTTGTCTCGAGTTCCGGCGAGACGTAACCGCTCGACCAGAGGCGAGACGGCGCGTAGATTCTGCTGCTCATCCACTTCCTGCCAAGACACCGTGATCCGTGGGCTCGAAGACAGGAGTTGCGCGAACAGATAGCGCTCTTCATGAAATCCCTTCTTCTTGACTGGCAGATCGGGCAGAACGCCAAAACCGCTTCTACCCAGGACGTGGCGAAGCGGGTCGGGGAGCAGCGGGTCTTCTTCCACCGCGCGCGGAAAGGTGCCGCGGTTGAGACCGATCAGAAACAGGTGGTCGAAGGTGCGCGAGCGGGCTTCGATGACATCGAGCACCTGGACGCCGCCGCCGCGGCCGCCCAGGTCCGTGCGACCCGTCTTCTCGAGCTCAAGGCGTAGAAAGAGGAACAGCTCGTCGGCGTCCAGTTCGAAATCGGCGGGGAGGCTCGTTATCACTCGTTTCAACTCGGCCCATACCGAAGGCGCCTCGGGCCGCCGTCCGGATCCGCGGAGGATTTCGCCGACGAGCCGCGACAGTCTCTTGGTGTGCTGGCTCGCCGGCGCCCGCGCGGGCCAGTTCTCGAGCTCCTCGCAGGTGGCTTTGGCCGCCTCGACCGCGCGCGACAGGAGTTTGGCATCCAGCCAGCGCTGGACGGCACGCGAACGGCGCTCCCGGCGAGGGGCCTCAGGAGCGTCGCCTGCTGAGGCCGAGGTCCCGTTCTCGCTAGGACGCTCCTCGATGCCGGTGCGAAGCGGCAGCCGTAGCCCGCCGCGCTCGAGGATCGCGTCGATCCGCAAGTTGGCGGCGTCCTGGAGCCGCGCCGCGCCCAGGACTCGAAAACCCACCAGAAGATCGTTGGCGGCGATGGAGTTGGGTCCGAGATCGGCCGCATCCAGCCAGCGCTCGATGGGTGTGCGCGAGCGCTCGCGCAGGAGTTGGAGCACCGCATGCAGCCGGCTGGACGAAGGCTCGAACGGGCCGATCTTCGCCAATCCCGAAAAGGGGATTCCGAGACGCTGGAACTGTGTTCGGATCGCTCCCGAGTAGGGGTCGATCTTCCGCGCCACGACGGCGATCTTCTCCGGCGCGACTCGAGAACTACCG
>JAOTZA010000103.1 GCA_029861655.1 Acidobacteriota bacterium
CACGAGGCGACGGTCCATTGCCAGGAGATGGGCGAAGGCTAGCTCCGCCACGGCGATCGAGTTCTTACCCGGACAATTGGCGACGTGGATTCCACGTCGCGACGCCCCATCTACATCGATCGTGTTGACGCCTGCCCCGGCCCGGATGACGAGGGCCAGATTGGCCGAGGCGTCGAGATGACCGGCCTCGACCCGAGTGCTGCGGACGACGAGGATTTCGGGGAGGCCCTGGCGAAGCGCGTCCTCGAGCGCCTCCTCTTTTAGATCTGGGTCGCTCGTGACCTCGAGCCCCATGTCGAGCAGGCGAGCAAGTCCGGTGTCGGGAAACTTGTCGGCAATCAGGATCTTCATGGGATTGGGTTTCCTTTTGAACTAGAACTCGTGGATCAGAAGCCCGGAGCGCAGCTTGGGCTCGAACCAGGTGGATTTGGGTGGTAGGACGAGACCGGCGTCCGCAACTGCTAGGAGTTCATCCACGCTGAGCGGGAAAACCGAGAACGCCACGCCGTCTCCTCGGTCCCGAACCCTTCTCTCGAGTTCGCCGGTACCGCGGATCCCGCCGACGAAATCGATTCGCGTCGAGGTCCGGGGGTCCTCGATTCCCAGGATGGATCCGAGCACCCGATCCTGGAGGATCGCAGCGTCGAGCGAATCCACCGGATGATCCCTTGCGACCGCCTCTCGCGGCGCTTCGACCTGGAACCACTCACCGGCCAAAAACATCGAAAAGGCTCCTTTGTGGACGGGGGCCGGAAGGCCCCCCGAGGTCACGGTCATGGCGCCCCGAAGTTGTTCGAGAAACCCCGCTGGGGAGTGCCCGAAAAGATCGTGGACGACCCGGTTGTAGGGCAGGATCCTTAGCTGCTTGCCGGGGAAGAGCACGGTGAGAAAGAAGTTGACGTCCTCCTGGCCGTTGAAGCTCTTCGCCTGCTCGCATATCGCAGCCCGCGCGCGGCTCGCCGATGCGGCGCGATGATGTCCGTCGGCCACATAGGTCGCGGGGACCTCTCGGAAGGCCTCCTCCAACTCGGCCGAGTCGGGGACCCTCCAGACCGTGTGCCCCACCCCGTCGGCTGCCACAAAGTCGTAAAGCGGCGCTTGGGTCGAGGTCACCGAATCGACCGCCGCGTTGATCCTCGCGGTGCCACGGTAGGTCGAGAACACCGGGCCGGCGTGGGCGCCGAGCGTCAGGACATGGCGGGTGCGATCGTCCTCCTTGTCGGGGCGGGTCTTCTCGTGCTTCTTGATCAGGTCATGGTCGTATTCGTCCACCGAGCCACATCCGACGACACCGATCTGGGAGTGGTCTCCCATGGTCTGCCGGTAGAGATAAAGGGCTTTCTCCTCGTCGCGAAGCAGGCTCCCTTGTTCGATCAACCGCGCCAGAGCCCGTGGTCCCTGCGCGTACACCTCGTCGGCGTGGATGTCGGTTTCGGGTGGCAGATCGATTTCGGGACGGATCACATGGAGAAAACTGTGCGGATTGCCCGCGGCAAGCTCGCGGGCTTCCTCGGTATCCACCACGTCATAGGGAACGCTGGCGACGTGGGAAGCCAGATCGGGTCGGGGGCGCAAAGCCCGGAATGAACGAAGAATTGCCAACGGGATGACCTCCTGATGTCAAACAAGTCCGCGGGGTTCGGGGCGAACGGCCGAGCCTTGATTCTAACTCCGTAATGAGGTGGGCGCGATCGGATTCGCGTGGGCTGGCCCGTCCTTCGACAACGGCCGCTGCGGCCCGCGGCGGTGTTTGTCGCGTTCTCTATTGAGGGCGGGCCATTCCGCCCACCAGAAAGGGAGGTACGAGATGCGACAGGCGAAACGATGTCCCGTCCTATTGGCGCTGGTTCCGATTCTGGCGTTTCTGGCTGGGGCGAGCCCCTTCCCGCTTTTTGGCGCCGACCGCGGTCCGGCGGCGGTTCGATCCGAGCTGGCCGCCTATGTTGACGACGTGTTCGAATCCGAGCCTGCCTGGGGAGGTGCCCTCGTCGCCCAGGATGGAGAGGTGCTCTTCGAGGGGAGCTACGGCTGGTCCGACTACGGCCAGGCGAAGCGAAACTACGGCAAGACGGTCTTTCGCATCCAGTCCCTATCCAAGACCTTCACCGCGATGTCGACCCTGATGCTCGTCGAGCGCGGGCGGCTGTCGCTGGAGGACCCGGTGGTGGACTACGTGCCCGAGCTGCGAGAGGCCGAAGGGGTCACCGTTCGTCATCTGTTGCAAATGCAGTCGGGAATCCCCGACTTCATCACTCCGGAGGCACTGGAGAACATCGATCGATTTCACACCCCCGAGCAGCTTCTGGAGTACTTCATCGACCTGCCGTTGATCTTTGAGCCCGGCAGCCAGTTCGACTACTCGAACTCCAATTATGTGCTCCTGGGTCTCATCATCGAACGGATTTCCGACAAGTCCTATGGACGGTTTCTGAAAAGGAACATCTTCAAGCCGCTCAAGATGAAGCGCTCGGTGTTCGATGCCGATGATCTCTCTTTCGTCGGCCGTCGAGCGGTTGGCTACGACGATGTCGCGGTGGACCCCCCGACGGTGGCCGAGCACTACCCACCATCGATGGCTTATGCCGCCGGCGGCATTCTGTCGACGGCCCGCGACCTCCTGAGATGGGACCAGGCTCTATATGGAGAGGGCGTGATCTCCCAGGAGATGCTGGAACAGGCGTTCACCCGCGGAGTCAGCTTTTATGGGCTGGGCTGGATCATCGACCACGTGAAGATCCAGGGCACGAGGCATAAGCTCGTCTGGCACACCGGCGGCGGCCCGGGGTTCCGCAGTGGGCTGGTGCGGTTGGTCGATGCCCGCGTGACGATCGTTCTGCTGTTCAATACGACTGGGGTCGAGGAGCTCGAGGACGAGGATGTCGTCCGTTGGGTCGCTAAGTTGGCGAAGGATGTCGGAGGGATCGTGCTGAGCGGCTCGGATTGACAGACCGGTTAGCGATAGGGCTGGCGCCTGGCTGCGGGGTTTCTCGCTCGAGGACGCGTTCTCTATTAGGAGGGAGACTAGAAGGGAGACGTCCGCAAGGCCGGCCGATGCTCCATCCAGCATAAGGAGGTACAACATGTGCCCGATTGAAAGCCCGAGACCGTCCGTCGTCCCCCGGCTGACCGCCGTCATCGGAGCGGCCACCGCCGTCTGTTTGGTCCTTGGGGCCGCTTCACCACCGCCGGCCCAGGCCGCCCCGGCGAACGGGGATTGGCCGCGGTGGGAGAGCCCCGAGGACGCCGGTTTCTCCTCCGAGCGGCTGACCGAGGCCGAACAGTTGTGGTGGGCCATCGATGACGCTCCGATCGCGGCGTTTTTTCTGGTCCACAAGGGGCGAGTCCTGGCGGCCTTCGGTGACGAGACAGCCGATCACCAGTGCCACTCGGTGCGCAAGAGCTTTCTGAGCGCCCTCTACGGGATCCACGTTGCCAAGGGCACAATCAACCTCGAGGCGACGCTCGAAGAGCTGGGAATCGACGACCATACTCCGCTGACCCAGGCCGAGAAACAGGCCCAGGTCCGCGATCTGCTGATGGCGCGATCCGGTGTCTACCTCGAGGCGGCCTGCGAGACCCCGGAGATGAGAGACGCGCGGCCTGCCCGGGGCTCCCACCCGCCCGGGACTTTCTGGTACTACAACAACTGGGACTTCAACGCCTTGGGGACGATCTTCCGCCAGGAGACGGGCCGCGACATCTTCGCGGAGTTCAAACGCCGAATCGCCCGCCCGGTCGGGATGCAGGACTTCCGAGCGTCCCGGTGCTCCTACTACTATGAGACACAGTACTCGGACCATCCGTGCTATGTGTTCCGGATGTCGGCGCGCGACCGGGCGCGCTTCGGGCAGCTTTTCCTCCAGAGGGGCCACTGGGAAGGACGGCAGCTCATCTCCGAGGCTTGGATCGCCGAGAGCACACACGGCTACTCGGAGATGGATTCGATCGCCGAGATTCCGGGCGCGTCCTACGGCTACATGTGGGTGAGCCTTTCGAAGGAGTTCTTCGCGGCCAACACTCAGGACCGCCGCCTCCATCACTTGTGGGGATTCCAGGCCAGCGGCTACGGCGGGCAGACCATCTACGTGCTGCCGGACGCTGAGATGGTCATCGTCACGGCGTGCGACGTGCCAGCCGGCTGTAATCTCGAAGGCGGCGAGTTCGGACCGGTCATCGAGACGATCCTCACGGCGCGGGAGATCGTTGATCTCGAGGCCCGTCGGCCGGGAGTCCGCGAGCGGTTTGCGAGCCCCGGCGACACCATCCATCTGAAGGCCAAGATCAAGAACCGGGCTGCGGTGGCAACCGTGGCGACGACCGTGGAGTTCTACCTGGCGAGCACCGAGCGGCTCGGTGAGGAGCTCCATCGGCTCGGCGACGCGGAGCTTCGCAGGATGGCCGCCGGCAGCCGCAAGACCATCCGATTGGCCGTGCCGATCCCGGAGAATCTCGAACCCGGAAGCTACCGCCTGATCGCCTGGGTCGACAGCGACAAGGCGAACTACGACCTGCGACGCGACAACAATCTGAGGTTCGGACGGCGCGTTCTCGAGATCCACTGACCGCCCGGATGTCGCCAACTCCCGAGGAGGGATAGATGAAGAATCGCATGCATTCCAGAGGGCGAGTCGCGATCCTGGCCCTGGTCGCGCAGCTCGCCGGTACCGAACTTGCGCTCGGTCAGTGGCCCACGTTCACAGTAGGGGAGCCCTACGATTGGGAGGTATCGATCCCGGAGGAGCAGGGCGTCGATCCCCAGATCGTGGCCGAGGCACTCGCCGCCGGTGAAGAACTCCCTTATCTCAATGCGTTGCTGGTAGTACGGAATGGAGTTCTCATCGGTGAGCGGTACTACCGGGATACACAGCCGACCGACGCCAACACGGTGTTGTCGGTGTCGAAGAGCTTTCTTTCCGCTCTGTTCGGGATCGCTGAACGCGAGGACTATCTCACCCTCGATCAGCCGATGATGGATTTCTTTCCCGACTACGTGTCGGCGGGCATGGATCGCAGGAAGCTCGACATCACGCTCCGGCATCTGCTGACCATGACGTCCGGTTTTCCCTACGATGACCGGGACGAGCACTGGAGCCGGTGGATGCCGAGCGAGGACTGGGTGGGCTTCTGTCTCGAGTTGCCGTTGGATGACGATCCCGGGGAAGTCTGGCACTACTCGACCTGTTCGACCCACATCGCCTCGGCCCTACTCACTCGGGTCTCCGGCATGAGCACCCTGGAGTTCGCGCAGGAGTATCTATTCGACCCGCTGGGCATCCCTATCGGCGGCTGGCGTAGGGATCCGCAGGGCTACTATCGCGGCGGCTGGGATATGTACTTCACACCTCGCGACCTGGCCAGATTCGGGCACCTCTTCCGGAAGAAGGGCAAGCTCGATGGTCAGCGGATCATTCCACGCAAATGGGTCAGGAAGACGACTCGAACCAACGTCCGGGGCGGGAACTGGGGGCCCATCGATAGATGGGGCTACGGCTACTGGTGGTGGACGGGTCGGGGCACCGAGATTCACAAGATGTACTTCGCTCTCGGGTACGGCGGACAGTTTGTGATCAACATCCCGAAACTGAAGATGACGATTGTCGCCACGGCCGATGCCAATTACGATTGGGGTCCCGCGGGGGACCACGTGGATGCGATCGTCGACCTCATCGGCGAGTCTCTCTTGGAGCCGCTCAAGGACAGCGGTGTCCGGTGAGGATCGATCCGCCCGTCAAGCAGGACGATCTGGGCGAGCGCGGCTGCACGCATGGTTGGCTGGATCCTAGCCTCCGCTTCGGTCTCGCGCCGCCCAGACGCTGACGCCCGCCAGCGCTACTCGGATCGCCTTGCGCTCGGACTCCACCGCCAGTGCCGGGGCGAAGTCCCGCTCCGGGTCGTCGGTGGCGTAGACGGCGAGCACTGCGCCGGCCTGGCAGTCCGAGGGGGCGCTTCCGCCGATGGGCGCCGGTGGGCCCGACGCCGCGGCAGCGAGGACAAAGAGAGTCGACGCCTCCATCTCGCTCGCGACCACGCCGCAGCGTCTGAGCCAGGCGCAGTACTCGAGGTTGGCTTTACCCGCCGGTCCGTGCCCGAACTCGCGGGCGTAGAAAGAGGCCTTGCTGTGGCAGATACCGAGGAACGTCTCTTCGGCGAGACCTTCGGAGCGCGCGCCGGCACGGAGCGCTTCGACGGCGGCGGGATGGGCTAGGGCAGGAAACTCGGGTGGGGCATAGTCATGGGTCGTTCGTTCGTCGCGCACTGCGCCGGTTGCGATCACGACCTGACCCGGTGCGATGGCCTCGGTCATCGAGCCGCACGAGCCGACCCGCACGAGACGCCGGGCGCCGCAGGCGAGCAGCTCCTGCAGGATGATCTCGGACGATCCGCTGCCCATGCCGCTCGAGATCACCAACACGTCGACCGGGCCACCTTCCACGTCGTCTTCCAGATGACCCAGATGGGCATGGTGGCCGCGGGGGTTGCCCCTTTTTTCGACGTCCTTCAGATGAGTGGCGATCCGGTCGGCGCGCCCCGGGTCGCCGGGGACCAGGACGTAACGGCCGAGACCCCCGTTTCCTTCGAGGTGCTCGGGACCGAGGAGGATGTGATGTTGCAGGCTCATGAAGATGGATCTTACGCCAGCCCCGGAGTAGGCTGTGGACAAGCAACCCCCGGGCACCCTGGCCGTACCAGGAACCGTCATGCATCACAGATCTTCGCTCTCGACCGCCCTCGTGGCGACCTTCTTTGCGGCCGCGCTCTTGCCGACCCCGGTGGGCGCCGTCGATGTTCTCGATTACTGTCTAGATCATCCGGACCAGTGCTCCCTGTCCGTTCATGCCGTCACCGACGGGTGGGAGAGGCATCTAAACCCCGATCGGCTCCACGTCACCGCCTCGACCTTCAAGATCCTGACCCTCATCGTCTATGCCCAGGCGATTGTCGATGGTGAGATCGATGCCGAGCGATTGGTCGCGAAGGAGGATTGGGCGCGCTTCTGGATCGGTCGCGATGGGGGCGCCCTGGCGAGATCCTGGGAGGAGCTCGGGAGCGCGGACCAGGTAACGGTCGACCAGATGATGCGGATGATGATCCAGGAGAGCGACAACGCCTCCCCGGACTGGCTGCTACACGAGCTGGGGAGCAAGTACTTCGAGAAGGTTCTGGGCAGGTACGTCGACGGCTACCACGATGTTCCGATGAGCATCGCAGGGAGCTTTGTCTCGTGGGAGGGTAACCCCGACGAGGCCGAGGTCGGTCGCCGGGTACTAGCCGAGTACAGCGGCGCTGATGCACTGGGATACCAGAAGGAAGTGGGGTTCTGGTTCAGACGGCTGGGCGACGATGAGGAGTTCACTCGCGCCACGAGGCGGTTAACGTGTTCCAACCCGCCGTGGGAAGACCCCGACCCGGGTTGTGGAGGCTTTGTCGGCGGCACCACGGCAGAGACGAGACGGCTTCACGGCGGCTATTTCGTTCAGTCGAACAGCCGGACCTACAACCGTCTGCTCCTGGGGATTCTGGATGAGACGTTGCTGCCCGCCGCGGTCCAGGAGGTGGTTGTTCGGCATCTGGAGTGGCAGCTCGAGATTCCCGAGGCCGCGGCTCTGGCGACCCGGTTGGGGACCAAAGGGGGGAGTCTCTCGACGCAGAACGTGTGCAACTTCGTCGCCTATGTCGAGCTGGTCGGCACGAATGAGCGACTGGTGGCGTCGGTGTTTCTTCAAGATGTTCCGATCCACCTCTCATGCGAGGACGACATCCAGCCCTTCGGACTTCTGGAGGGGTTGGTTCTCGAGGACGGTTTCAAAAAGGAGCTGATGGAACGGCTGCCGGAGGAGGAGCCCCACCCCGAGCTCATCGCTCGGCTCGAGACCTTGAAGCGCAAAACCAGGGCGAAAGGCGATCAGCTCAAGACCAAGATCCGAGTCAGAAACATCGGTCCGGTAGATGCCGAAGGGCCGTTCGAAGTGTGGCTGGTGGTCTCGGACGACGCCAAGGTGACCCGCAAGGACACGGCCCTCGAGAGATGGGTGGTCCCTTTCCTCGAGACCGATGGCGACAGGGTCCTGAAGTTCAAACGCAAGAAGCTCGAGTCGCTCGAGGGGAAGTACCTATTTGTACGCGTTGATAGGAAAAAGGAAGTGGCCGAGAGCGGCGAGGACAACGATCGACCCTGGCAGCGCCTCGACTAGGACGGCATTCTCGAGGAGTCGTTCAAGGATAGGGCCGTCCCTCCATTCGCCGCCGAGCGGATAAGCTCGGTCGGCGGTTCTCATGAGGAAAGACCACTCATTGATCGACGCACTGAGTCCTCTGGTGGGGACCGAGCGCTCGCTCCACGACATTCACTACGCTCTCAAGGTGGCGGTGCGAGCACTTCGGTTCCCGGTGGTGGGTGCGCTCCACGTGACCTGCAGCGACGAGGCTCAGGTCGAGACCGTGGAGTCGTTCCAGACGAGGTTCGCCCGCGATCTTCTGCCGCGTCTCAAGTTCGCTCACCGTGCGCCGCTTCGCAGCTCGAACCTGGGCGGGCGCTTCGAGTGGGACAGCCTGCGTGTCGCCCAGGCTCACTACGCGGACGCCCACTCAGCACACGGCGCGTCGGCTGACCAGCCGATGGTGGTCGTCGTCAAGATCAGCTCGCACGTCGGCGTCGAGGAGTCGATCGGGCACCGTCACTTTGGGACCTTGAACCGCTATGGCGAGTCCTCGCCGTGCTGCGGGGCTCTCGCGGGCGTGCTCGAGGGCGCCCCGCATCCACGCGCCGATGGGCTCCGCGAGCTCCTGCGATCCGAAGGCTTGGACCGGTTGGAGATCCTGCGCCAGCAGGTGGCGACTGGGGAACGGCCTTTGGTTGCGGCTCTCCTGTCCGCCCGGTTGCAGGCGCGGAGCGCGACCCTCGAGGCTCAGGACCTCGTACCCCACACACCGTCCCTTTTTCTCATCGTCGCGGCGACGACTCTCAACAAGGCCCCGCGAGACAGTGAGATTGTCTGCGGGCTGTACCTGATTGACCGCCGAGACGGCGCCAACAGAGCCTCGTATCGTGGCCTGGGTGACCGCCCGGAGGCGTACCAGATCGACGAAGAGCTCGGTCACTTGCGGGTGAGCGACGAGGGCAGCGACGTCACTCGGGAAGCGCGCGATCACCGCTTGGTCGTCGAGCGAGCCCGAACCGAGTCCGGCGAGCACACCCTGGCACGCGACCAGCGGATTGAGGAGATCCTAGCGAGCGCTCGGCGGGCGACCAAGCCTGAGGCCCACTTGGTTAGCGCCCTTCTCAAGACGGCCTTGGTGGCGCTGGCGGATATCTCTCCGGTCTCGGCGGCCCTGCTGCTCTTCTCGCAGGGAGTGCTGGGTATTCATCATGCCTACCAAGCTCATCACCTGGTTCGCGACGTGGAGGCTTCCGGCGAGGCCCGCCGGCTGCTGGCGGACCTGCACCAACAGGTGGACGGTCTGCCGCCTGAGAAGGCTCGCCAGGTGCTCGGTGTGTTGCTGGCGGAGTACGGCGCCGGCTGAGGGGCCGTCGACAGCCTGGTCAAGATTGAACGATGACCGCTCGATTTCGTACTGCTGGTGCTGGGTCGGATCGAGACGGTTCAGGTGCCGGGATCGGGATCGGGAGCGGCAAGTGAATCCCGGTGCCTCGGTCAGCGCTCTTGTGGAAAGGCTCGCCCGCCCCGGGCCGGGCTCCTTCCTCTTGATCTTCCTGCTGTCCTTTGGCATGCAGTGCCTTTTCATGACCAAGGTCCCGAGGGAGTCCATCCTTCCGCACACTCGCTGGGAGCTTTCGGCGGTGGCGGTTTCGCTGGCCGAGACCGGCAGGTTTGCCGATCCGTACGCGCTGCCAACCGGACCCACCGCGCATTTGCCACCGGCCATGCCGGCAGCTGTTGGATGGATCTACCGGCTACTTGGGACGACTCTGCTGGCAGGGTACGTTGTCTGGCTCGTGCGTATCGCGATCCACGCGGCGATGGACGCCATGCTCCCAGCGGTCGCCGGACGGCTTGGTGTTGGCAGACCGGCCGGTGTCCTGGCTGGGCTGGCAGGTGCTTTGGTTCCGCGGTGGCCTGGCTACGTCGAAGCCCCGACAGCGGTCGTAGTGGCGTTTCTCTTGATCTTCTTTGTGCGCCGATGGAGGGGCCGGCCGGAGAGTTCTTCACTCGTGGGCTCGATGGCGTTTGGGGGAGCGTGGGGTGCGGCCTTCCATCTGCAGCCCGCTCTTTTGCCTGTGCTGCTCGGTTGCATGTTGTTCGAACTCTGGTGGAGGAAGCCCCGCAG
>JAOTZA010000104.1 GCA_029861655.1 Acidobacteriota bacterium
ATTGCAGTGGCAGCATCCAGGGCGTGTCACGGACCACGTTCGCCATCTGCGCCAGGAAACTGCCAGGATCGGTGCCGCCGTAGTAGTCACGTACCGCAACGTTCTTCCAGGCTACGTAGTAGCCGAAGAGGTAGTACAAGACGAGAAAGACCCCGCCCGCCGTCACCGCACGCCACCACCAGGCGGTCGTCGGCTTCCAAGCGACCAATCCCGAGCCGCTGGAGTCTTCCGACCTCCACCTTCCCAAAACCAGAACCGCGATCGGGGAAAAAACCGCCGCAACGAAAAGACCCATTTTGAAGATGCCTGCCTGCATTCCCTCCGGCATCCGACCGCCCAGATAGACCAGTGACTCGATCTGGCTCATAAAAGTGACCGTCCCGAAGAAGAGGACAAACACCGCGACCGTCAGGCGCCAGCCGCTCCACCTCGCGCGCACGATCGGATAGGCGAGGGCCACCGTCTGCAGAAACATCACCAAGACGACGATCGCGAAAAAAGACCCTGTGGGCTGGGGTGCTGTGTCCATCGCCGGCAGCAGCTTCGAGCCCAGACCGTTGACGACCATCAAAGCGACAGTCAAAGCCACGATCTTGAACACTAGGATCGCGCCATCTTTTGCCGTCATGCTCATGTGAACCTCCTAGTTCTCAAACCAGCGCGGGCTAAACGGCCCTTGCGTGGACAGTCTGTGCCACTTCGGGGCTCTCCTCTTTCCGTCCGAGAGGCCGCGGGACCAGAAGCCACACTAGAGCCCAGGCGTAGAACATCGAGTCGGCCAGGATCTCAATGCTGTGCGTCCAGCGCAGAACGGCGGGAAAGAACGTCGTCTGGATCAACCCAGCGAAACCGACGGTGACGAAGTGCGCCAGACCCAGAGCGATGATCAGACCGAGCCGGGAGCCACGCCAGGCAGCGATCACCAGCAGCGAAACAACGAGAAACATCGCGCTGCGGACGAGAAGGACCGTCAGCATCGTTGGCATCGGTGGGATGATCAGAAAGTCGAGCTGCTGATAGTGGGGTACGACGATCGGCGCAATGATTGCGCCGAAAAAGAAGTAGAAAAGAGGGAACGCCAACAGCGCCAGGAATAATCTGCCGAGAAGGCGCGTACTCCGCCAGCGAGACCGGATCGCCCTGACCTGCTCGGCCAGTTTCGACCCCGGCGGCGCCGGGAAGAGCAAGCTCACGGCGAGCGCGCAAAGCACCCCCGCGACGGTGTTGCTCAACAGCAGAGCTCCCTGGCTTCCCAGAGTGGTAAAGATGCTTCCTTCGAGCGCGTTGCCGACCCCATTGACGACGAACACAAAGAGGGCCACGACCGCCCACTTTTCCCACCAGCGACCGGCGATGCCGGCACCGATGGCCGCCAGCCCGGCGGCCATCGCCACGCCTCCGGCAAACAAGAGTGGTAGCTGCACCGCGGGATCGACTTCCATCGGGAAACGTGGCAACTCGAGACCCAACAAGGCGACAAGGCCGCCTCCGAGTATCGCGCCAACTGCGTACACGATCCCTGCGACGAGCACTTTCCAAACGGACCCTAAGATCGATCGGTTCTTGCCCATCACACGTCCTCCTTGAAATGTTCGAGCGCCCCGCGCGCCCATCGCACGAGTGCTCGGTACTGTTCGATCCCGGCGTCCAGCGCCAGCCGCGATTGGATAGGCGCTTGCTCCGGGAAGATCTTCTTCTGCGAGTCGAGCTCCTCGAGATACGCCTCGATCTCTCGCGCCAGATCTACCAGGAAGCGATGTGACGCTCCTTGGTCCTCGAGGACCGAATGAAACGCAAAGCGAAGCATCAGCGCGTCCACCCCGCGACTGACGTCGTCGCGTTCGATCTCCTTCCGCAGCCAACCGCGGAAGATCTTCGAGCCTGCCGCGGTCGGCCGGTAGAGCTTTCGCGGCCGCAGGCTCGTGCTGCGATCTTCGCGACCCCGGACCAGGCCCTTTTCTTCGAGACGGCGCAGCGCCGGATAGATCGCTCCCGGACTGCTCGAGTAATTGCCCAACGCGGTGGAAGCAAACACTTTCCGCAGGTCGTACCCCGACTGCGGGACCTGGTGAAGCAGACCGAGAATCGCGAATCCCAGGTTGGTCGGCATCGTCTCTCTCATGGTACGGAGCATATTAGTACGCTTCGTACTATTTGTCAAGAGGGGACACAAACCTTTCGAAGTGGCTCGAACGGGGACGCCATCTCTCGGCAGCCAGGGAGAGAGAGAGAGTCACCGGAGACACTTCCACCTAGCGAAAGGTTTGTGTCCCCATTCGCACTGCGAAGGGTTTGTGTCCCCATTCGCCATTCGCACTCGCGCGGACGACCTAATCTTGCTGGAGAACTCGCGCCGCGCCGAGGAGGGTCGCGCCGCGGCGCGTGATCAGGCGAATGGGAATCTCTCGCAGATAGGACGAGAACCGCCCCTTGGCGCGAAACCGGGCACAAAAAACTTCGTGGTCGAAGGCTCCACCGAGTTTGCCCAAAACACCGCCGCCGAGATAGACCCCGCCTCTTGCTCCCAGGGTCAGGGCAAGATCCCCCGCCACCGCTCCGAGCCAGGCGCAGAACAGCTGCATCACCTCCGAGGCGATCTCGCTGTCGCCGGTCAGGGCCAGGCGAGCGATCTCTTCGGGTTCGGGCAGGCGGCGGCGTCCCTCCTGGGCCGGCGCCGAGAGCGCATCGTAGAGGTTGACCAGACCCGGCCCCGAGAGCACGCGCTCGGCCGAGACGTGATCGAAACGGGCCTGGAGGGCGCGAAAGACTTCCCACTCCCGTTCGGTGGCCGGGGCGAGGTCTCGATGCCCGCCCTCCGCCGCAATCGCTATCCAGCTACCCTCGGAGTACACGAGGCCTCCACTTCCGAGGCCGGTCCCCGGTCCGAGAACGGCGATCGGGGCCAGCGCCTCCGAGTCGCCCGGCTGGATCGCCTGGGTGTCCCCTTCCTCGAGCGCCGGAATCGCCAGAGCAAGCGCCTCGAAATCGTTGACCACGACCATCCGCTCGAGACCAAGATCCAAACGCATGTGCTCGCCGGAAAACACCCACTCGAGGTTGGTGATGCGGATCTCGTCTTCCAGCACCGGACAGGCGACCGCCATCGCCATCGAACTCGGGCGCGCTCCGGGCGCCACTTCGTCGAGGTAGGTCGACACCGCTTCAGTGGGCCCGGAAAAGCGCCTGCACTTGAAATGGCGCAGATCGGTCAGCCGCCCGTCGCTGTCGACGAGCGCAAAACGGACGTTGGTGCCGCCGACGTCGGCAACCAGCGCGGGCACTCTATCCATCTCGACCCGACTATTCACCGAGCGAAGCCATGCGCTCGATGAGATCTACGACCCGGTTGGAGTATCCCCACTCGTTGTCGTACCACGACACCACCCGCACCCAGCCGTTCTCACAGCTCGAAGTCGACAGCGAATCAAAGATCGAAGAGTGCGGGTTGCCGATGATGTCGCTCGAAACCAACGGATCCTCGCTGTACTCGACGATGGCCTTCATCGGACCCTCGGCTGCTTTGCGCACCGCCGCGTTGACCTCGTCACAGCCCACCTTCTTGCCCAATCGGCACACCAGGTCGACGATCGAACCGTCGGGAACCGGCACCCGCATGGCGATGCCGTCGAGCTTGCCGTCGAGGTGCGGCAAAACCTTGCCGACAGCGCGCGCTGCGCCGGTCGAAGTCGGGATGATGTTCTCGGCCGCCGCCCGCGAGCGGCGGATCGACTTATGCGGCACGTCGGCGAGGCGCTGACCGTTGGTGTAGGCGTGGACCGTGGTCAACAAGCCTTCCTCGAGCCCGAACTCCTCGTCCAGGATCTTTGCCAGCGGCGCCAGACAGTTGGTGGTGCAGGACGCGTTGGAGACAATCTGGTGGCTCGACTCGAGCTGGTCGTCGTTGACCCCCAGGACCGCCATGAAGTCGATCTCGTCCGTGGGCGGGACCGTCAGAACGACCTTCTTCGCCCCGGCCTCGAGGTGCTTTCCAAGGGAGGCGCGATCTCGAAAGACCCCCGTAGACTCGACAATGATGTCCACCTCGAGCTCTTTCCAAGGCAGGCTCGCCGGGTCGCGCTCGTCGGTCATGGCAATCGGATCGCCGTCGACGTACATCACGTCTCCTTCGATCCGTACTGATTTGTCGAACTTTCTCATCACCGTGTCGTAGCGCAGCAGGTACGCCAGCTGCTCGTTGTCGAAGAGATCGTTGATCGCCACGACCTTGATGTCGTCGCGGTCGCTCAGGATGCGAAAGACACTTCGTCCGATGCGGCCAAAGCCGTTGATGGCGACCTTTGTCACCGATGCTTCCGAGCCGGCCATCACGCCACCTCCTTCGATCTCCGGCTGTCGACATCGGTCAATCGCCGGATCAGATCCACCACCCGGTGCGCATAACCCCAGCCGTTGTCGTACCAGGAGAGAGTCTTCGAAACGTTGTCGCCCAGCACCATCGTCGCCAGCGAATCGAAGGTGCTGGAGTAGGGGCTGCGCACAATGTCGGTCGAGACGATCGGGTCGTCCTCGTATTCGACGATTCCCTGCCAGTCGCTCGACACCGCGGTCCGCACCACCTCGTTGATGGCCACTTCAGTGACGGGCTTGTCGTGCCAGCAGACCAGATCCACCACCGATCCGTTGGGCACCGGGACGTTGATCGCCTTGCCCGAAATGCGCCCGGCCAGCTCCGGCAGCAGTTCGGTGACGACGCGCGCCGCATTGGTCTCCTGCGGAATGATGTTCTCGGCGGCGGCGCGCCCGCGGCGGGGATCCTCCGAAGGCACATCGGCCAATCGCTGCTCGTTGGTGTAGGCGTGAACAGTGCTCAGAAAAGCACGCTGGATGCCGAACGCATCGTGCAGGATCTTGACAATCGGAGCCGCGCAATGCGCCGTACATGAGGCGTTCGAAACGATGCGATGCTCGGGACCTATCTCCGAATCGTTGATGCCGACGACCACGGTGAGATCCGGCGGATCCTTGGGCGGGGCGCAGAGTATGACCTTCTTGGCTCCGTGCGCGAGATGCTGCTCGATCTCGTGACGGGTGCGCTCTTTACCGGCCGCCTCTACCACTACGTCCACCCCCAGATCGCCCCACGGAATCTTGCCGGGATCGCCGTGCGACGACATCGGAATCTGCCGACCCGCCACATAGAGGTGTCCTTCCTGGATACTCAGCTCATCCGGAAACGGTCCCAGGATGGTGTCGAATCGGATCAGGTACTCGATGGTTTGGTGATCGGCGATCTCATCGATTGCGACGATCTGGATATCTTCGTTTTTGTAGAGGATGCGAAACAGGTTCCGACCGATGCGGCCGATCCCCATCAAACCCACTCTTATTGGTGCCATTCAGCTCTCGCTCCTTCCGATCTCCAGTCCAACATAAGCGCGCTATTGTAAGCCAGTTTTGGGGCGCCCGGCAGCCCTAGGGGTTGCAGGTCTCAGTCCACGTAGCCGAGCGCCCGAAGTTCGTCTCGCCGCGTTTCGCCGGAATCGGCCTCGACGGGCGGCGCCACGAGCTCGAACCGGCGGTTTTCGAGTCGGTCCACGAGACGCGCCAGGAGTTCCGGCTGGTCGAGCGAAACATCTCGCGCGTTCCAGCGCGAGCCGGTCAGATCGAACAGCTCGGTCCGTTCGAGCTCAACCCCCTGGATCTTCAACGAGAGGCACCGAGAGTCATCGCCCCGGCCGAGCCACTTCGGCACATCACAACCGTCGGTCAAGAGCTCGACCCGGTGCCGGCCCGAGTGCCCCAGATTGAGCGTGACCTCCTTCCATTCCTCTCCGACCGTGAACTGCGGATGCTCCTCTTCATCGATTCTCACAAAAACCTCGCGTGGCCGGGCGAAGCTCACCAACCGGATCGTGAGCTCCTCCCCTTCGGCGTCGAACCGGATCGAGCGAGCCATCCAGGTGCCACCCGGCTCACCGATGCGAGACGCTCGGAGAATCTGAACCAGGCGGCCACCGTCGCGTGCCACCAGAGTCCTTACGCTTTCCTGCTCCAGCACTTCCGCATACGCGGTGTCGGTCGCCTCCGCTTCCACGGTACCGCCCACCAACTCGGCCACAAGACTACGGCCCGACAAGCGCGGGGGACACTCGAAGCCGCTCAGCTCGCAGAGCGTCGGCAGAAGATCGACACTCTCGACGAGGCCCGAGACACGGCGACCGCCCTCGATCTGGGGGTGCAGCACGATCAACGGCACAAAGAGCGTCGCCGGGTAGACCTGGTAATGACCGAGTACGCGGTGCTCCAAAAACTCCTCACCGTGATCGGAGGTCACAACGACCGTGATCTCGTCCTTCAGACCGAGGCTCTCGATGCGGTCGAAAAAGGCGGCCAGCGAATCGTCAAGGTACCGCACCAGGGCATCGTACTGAGAGGACAGATAGGCCGCCCCGTCGGACGTGAGCTGGCGCCGCCCCATATAGACCTCGCGCACAAACTGCGCGGAAACGTCACTCTTCTCCGGTGTCTTCCCCTCCCAGAAGAGCCCCCGATACTCCGTGGGTGGTTCATACGGAGGGTGCACGGCATAGGTGTGAAGAAACAGAAAGAAGCGCTCATCGGCCTCCAGGCTGTTGAGAAACTCCAGCCCCTTGGCGAGCGTCTTCTCGACCGCCCGACCTCCGGGCTTTGCCTCCGCGAAGACGTCAAAACCGCGGTCGAAACCGACCTTGGCGCTCACATAGCCGTCCTCGGTAAACCCGGCCGTGGTGAATCCGGCGCGCGAGAAGACCTCCGGCAGCGGCACGATCTCGGACGCCAGCCGCATGAGATCCCGGTACACACCGTGCTCCTGCGGATAGAGACCCGAGAACATCGACATGTGCGACACCAGGGTCGAGGGGTACTGGACGACCGCGTTCTCAAACAGCACCCCGCGAGTGGCCAGCTCATCGAGAAACGGGCTGGTGTCGCGCTCGTATCCGTAGGCGCCGAGGTGGGCCGCCCCCAGGGTGTCGAGTGAGAGGAGGATCACGCCGCGGGTTGGTGGTGGTGGTGTCGTAACAGAAGGCACGACCGTTTCGGGCCCCGGACCACAAGCCGCCAAGAGACCCAAGGCTACCCCCCAGCCCATCCACAAGACCCTCCGGACGACGGGCGCGCGTCTCGGCGGTCTCGGCGGCATCGGCGGCCTCCTCAAAAGACTCCTCGGCATTTCACTTCAGAGCGTCAGGTCCGCCGTCGGCAAGAACCGTGGCACGCTGCGGGCATGGGTCGCCTGCTCGAAAGCGTGGGCGACCCCGAGCAGAGTGGGCTCGCTAAACGCCGACCCGAAAAAGGACATCCCCACCGGCAGCCCAAAGACCGTCCCCGCGGGCACCGTGACGTTGGCGTATCCCGACACCGCCGCGGCCTGCGAGCTACCGCCACCGAAGTGGTCGCCGTTGACGAGATCGGTCACCCAGGCTGGGCCGCCGGTGGGCGCGACGATCGCATCGAGCTCGTGCTCGGCCGCCACCCGGTCGATCCCCTCCACCTGTGACAGCTTCTTCGACTTTACGAGCGCTTCCAGATACGCCTTGTCGGTCAGCGGCCCCTTCTCCTCGGCCTTCAGAAAGATCTCTTGTTGAAAGTAGGGCATCTCACGGTCGGCATGAGCTTCGTTGAAGGCGATCAGATCCGCCAGGCTGCGTGGGGTGGTGTCGGCCCCCCGCGCGGCCAGATATTTGTTGAGATCCGCTTTGAACTCGTAGAGCAGCACCTCGTACTCGCTGTCACCAATCTCGCCGATCGAAGGCATCTCGACCGGGTCGATGATCTCGGCACCGGCGGCCCTCATCGCGGCGAGACCCTCTTCGAGAACACCATCCACGCGTTCGTGGAAACCAAAGCGGCCTCGCCACACGCCGATCCGAGCTCCGGCTAGGGCCGCCGGGTCCAGGAATTGCGTGTAGTCCGCGTGGCCCAGGGAGGCACTACGGGTGATCGCGTCCTTGGGGTCGGTTCCGACCATCACCCCCAACAGGATCGCCGCGTCACGCACCGTACGCGCCATCGGACCGGCCGTGTCCTGCGAATGGGCGATCGGGACGATTCCGGAGCGACTCACCAACCCGAGCGTCGGCTTGATGCCCACAATGCCGTTGGCATTTGACGGACACACCACCGAGCCATCGGTTTCGGTGCCGATCGCCAGCGCAGCGAGACTCGCCGAAGCCGCCGCTCCCGAGCCCGAGCTCGAGCCGCACGGGTTGCGATCGAGGGCGTAGGGGTTGCGGGTCTGCCCACCGCGCCCGCTCCAACCCGACGACGAGCGCTCGGAGCGGAAATTTGCCCACTCCGAGAGGTTCGTCTTACCCAGAATCAGTGCGCCGCTGCGCCGAAGCTGCTTGACGACATGCGAATCCTCCGGCGCGATGGTGCCTTCGAGCGCCAGCGACCCGGCGCTCGTCGTCATCCGGTCGTGGGTGTCGATATTGTCTTTGATCAGGATCGGGATGCCATGGAGCGGGCCGAGGACCGTGCCGCTTGCGCGCTGCTCGTCCAGGATGTCGGCGATCTCGAGCGCTTCCGGATTGAGCTCGAGCACCGAGCGCAGCTCGGGCCCCGCGTGATCTATCGCCGCAATCCGTTCGAGGTATCTCTCGGCAATCGAACGCGCGGTGAGCGCACCCGACTCCATCGCCTCTTGCAGTTGGGCGATCGTCCACTCCTCGAGCTCGAAACCTGGAATCGCGTCCTGTTGGGCTTCGCCGCCTGCTTTCTCGGAATCTCCGGCACGCGGGATGCAGCCGCTCGCGGTGGTCGCCGCCACCATCGCCCCCACCGCACCGGTCTTGAACAACTCCCTACGATCCAGCATCGGCTCTCCTCTTCTAGCTTGTTTTCGCAACCGCGACATTCTACTCGGGGACACAGACCCTCTTCCGCGAGATTCGGTACCATTCCGGTGTATCCATGACGATCGTTCGGCAGGCATTGGGCCTCGACATCGGCGGTACCGGTATCAAGGCCGCCGTCGTCGACCTCGAGCGCGGCGAGCTCGTGAGTGAACGCGTGCGTCTCTCAACGCCTCAGCCGGCGACTCCGGAGGCAGTGCTCGAAACGGTGATCTCGATCCAGCGCCAGCTGCCGCTTTGTAGAGTCGTGGGCTGCGGTTTTCCAGGAACGTTTCGTCACGGCAAGGTCATCGCGGCCCCCAACCTGGATCCGTCTTGGATCGGCCGCGACGTGAAAGCAGAACTACGTCGCGGGCTTGACAGAAAGAGCGTCTCGGTCGGCAACGACGCCGACGCCGCCGGGCTCGCCGAGATGCGCTTGGGAGCTGGGAGAAGGGTCGCGGGCACGGTCGTGGTGGTGACCCTGGGAACCGGTATCGGCACCGCCGTCTTCCGCAACGGGGCCTTGCTTCCGGGCACCGAGCTCGGGCATCTGGAACTCGGCGGACAAGAGGCCGAGCTCGTGGCCTCGGCGAGAGCGCGCAAGGACCATAACTGGAGCTGGGAGCGGTGGAGCCGGAATGTCGGCCGGTATCTGACTCGTCTCGAGTACCTGCTCGGTGTCGATCTCTTCATCATCGGTGGTGGCGCCAGCAAGAAAGGAGACAAGTTCCTGCCCCACTTGGAAGATGTCGGCTGCAAAGTCGTCGTTGCGCGCATGGGCAACCTTGCCGGCATCATCGGCGCGGCTCTGCTGGTGGCGGAAAAGCGGTGACAGGCACCTTATTTCGCCAGCGCCGGTGCCAACGACGTGTGTGAGCGAGCATCTTGCGAAATGAGGTGCCTGTCACCGTTTTTCCCATACGGCCGAGCCCCGAATCAACGCGTGAAGTCGGTGCGACCCGCGTACAGCGCCACGCTCACCACCATCGCCGTCACCGCGACGATGAGGTTTCCCAGGTGCAGGCTGGGCCAGGAACGGGGCCCCTGAACCCAGACCACGGCCACCGTCAGCGCTGCGAACACGAGCACTGCCACCCCAAAACACGCCCATCCAGTCACCGCCGCTCGTCGGCGTTGCTCGCGATAGGCCGCCGCCGCTTCCTGGATCAGCAGCCCGATCATCAGCCCCATAAAGATCATGCCGCCCACATAGCCGACGATGTTCAGGGATTCGAGCGCGAGCTCGCCCTTGACCTGGGCCTCGACAGCGATCATCGCCGCCGCAGAGAGAATACCGATTCCGAACAGAACGACCGGCAGAAGAACGGCGGCCCCAGCGAGCTGCGTGGGTGTGAGAGGCCCCGCGAGCAGCAGACGTACCCGC
>JAOTZA010000399.1 GCA_029861655.1 Acidobacteriota bacterium
GGTTCGGGTCCTGTGCAACGACCGAGACCGAACCTCGTCAGGCCCGGAAGGGAGCAGCGATAAGGTTTTCCGGGCGGGTGCCGCAGATCAACCTGAACCCTTCCTCGGTTCCTGCGGACGACTCTGACCGATTCGGACACCTATGACCTACCAGGTTCTTGCACGCAAGTACCGACCTCAAGACTTCTCCAGTGTCGTCGGTCAGAAGCCGATCGTCACCGCGCTGCGCAACGCCTTGACCGACGGGCGAATCGCACAGGCGTATCTCTTTTCCGGCATCCGCGGTGTCGGCAAGACAAGCGTTGCTCGAATCCTCGCCAAGGCGCTGAACTGCGAGCGAGGCCCGGCCGCCGACCCGTGCAACGAATGCGCCGCTTGTGTCGAGATCACCCGCGGTGACGATTTCGATGTTCTGGAGTTCGACGCCGCGACCCACTCCAAGGTCGATCAGGTCCGCGAGCTTACCGAGAGTTTGAAGTACGGTCCGGGGCGGAATCGCTACAAGGTCATCATCCTAGACGAGATCCACCGCCTGTCCCGGCAGGCTTTTGACGCGCTTCTGAAGATCGTCGAAGAGCCTCCCGCCCACCTGGTGTTCATCTTCGCTACCACCGAAGCCGAGTCGGTGCCGGCGACTTTGTTGTCGCGGTGTCAGGAGTTTCGCTTTCGCCGGGTTCCTCTCGACGAACTCGCAGCCCATCTTGAGACCATCAGCAAGCAGGAGTCCATCTCCGCAAGCCCTGCGGCTTTGCGGTTGATCGCTCGGGCTGGGGACGGGTCGGTTCGTGACGCGGTGGCACTGGTCGACCAGTTGGCGACGTTCGGCTCAGGCGATATCTCGGACGATGACGCCGCGAGTCTTCTAGGCGGACTTGGTTTCGAGCTCTTGCGGACTCTGTTGGCAGCGACTCTCGAGGGGCGCTCCGAAGAGGTTTCTCAAATGGTTGCCGAAATCGACAACCAGGGTTGGGACCCTCGTCATGTTTACGGCGAGTTCTTGGCGTACTGCCGAACCGCTCTTCGCCTTGGGCTGAACGGCGACCCGGCAAGGACCGACCTGCCACGGGAGGAGGCGGTGACGCTCGCCGAACTGACCCGGGAGGTGGGTTACGAGAACCTGCTGCGAATCCTGCACTTGTTGCTCGAAAGTGAAGCGACGGTGCGCCGTAGCGAGAGCGGCTCACTGGCGGTCGAGGTGGCCTGGCTGCGCGCGGCCGAGCTGCCCAAGTTGATCCGGGTCGAGGAAATATTGGCCGGGAGGGAACCGTCCGGTTCGGGCGACTCGGGAGTTTCGGCAAAGCGCCAACCACCGCGGCCGTCGAAGCCCGCCCCGACCTCTCGCGCCACAACCTCAAAGAAGGAGAAACCCGCGGAAATAGAGAGTCCCCCGGCGGATCTCTCTCGAGGCGGCGGCAAGGGTCCGAGCCCATCGAATGTGGACACCGAGCCGGGGACGGTCACGGCCCTGCTAGAGCGTCTGGGCCGACAAAAGCAGTCTCTCGCGGCGCACCTCGGAGAAGCCGAAGAACTGATCCTGGCCGACGGCGTCTTGACGATTGTCGCCACGCCAGGTGACCAATGGCTACACAACACCCTCGCTCGCGAGAGCAACTCCAGACACCTGGAGGGCGTCATCGCCGAGGTCTGGGGCCCGGGTGTCACCTGGCGGCTCACCGAGGGCAAAGGAAACGCTCGACAAGAGGAGAAAAAGCCCGAGGAGCCGCCGGCGGACGAAACGCTCGTATCGGCGCTCGAGGACCCGCGGGTTCAGGCCGTCCTCGATATCTTTGGCGGCTCGGTAGAATCGGTCGACAAACGTGACACACCGGAAGAGGCGCAAGAGAGATGAAGATCCAACAGCTCATGAAGCAAGCGCAGCAAATGCAGGAGAAGCTTCAGCGTGAAGTCTCAACGCTCGTGGTCGAAGGAAGCGCCGGCGGCGGCATGGTCAACGTCGTCATGAGCGGGCACCGGCGGATCCAGAGCGTCAAGATCGATCCTGAAGTCATCGACTCCGAGGACCCCGGAATGCTGGAAGATCTGGTGCTGACGGCCGTCAACGAGGCGTCCAACAAGATCGACCAGGCGCTGCAGGAAAAGATGGGTGGTATGGCGGGCGGGCTTCCGGGTCTCTTCCAATGATCTCGAACGGCCGGGGGACGAGCGCGCCCGGCTCCCCGAAAACACGGGTCCTGGCACGGCTCGTGACCGAACTGGCCAGGCTTCCGGGCGTCGGTCCAAAAACAGCCACGCGCCTCGCACACTATCTGGTCAAGGTATCCAACTCCGAAGCCCGCGCCCTGGCCGATGCGATCGTCGAGGTCAAGGAAAGGCTCTTTCCGTGCAGCGTCTGCGGCTCGATCACAGAGATCGAGCCCTGCTCATTCTGCACGGACCCCGAGCGCGACCGCGGTCGTTTGTGTGTCGTCGAGGAGGCTTTCAACATCCACCCGATCGAGCGCACGGGTGAATACCGTGGTCTCTACCACGTTCTCGGCGGCACCCTCTCGCCACAGCGTGGGATCGGTCCGGAGCAGCTTTCGATCGACAGCTTGACGCAGCGGCTGGACGGCGTCTCCGAAGTGATCCTGGCGACCAATCCAAACGTCGAGGGAGAAGCGACCTCTCTCTACCTGGCGCGGCTACTCAAGAACCGCGACGTCTCCGTCTCACGGCTCGCTTTTGGCATGCCCGTTGGCGGCGACATCGAGTACACCGACGAGGTGACCCTG
>JAOTZA010000400.1 GCA_029861655.1 Acidobacteriota bacterium
CAGACCCTCACTCGACTCTTTCAGGTCCGCCCGGAGCTCAGAGGAGGCGGCCACCTCGCCCTGCAGGATCTCGGCGTTGTCGTCACGCTCCCTCTCGGCCTCGGAAAGCTCATCCAGCAACCGCTGGCGCTCACCTTCGCTCTCTTCGAGCTGTCGAGAAGATTCGGTTATGTCCTCTCGGGCCATGGCTAGAGCCTGATCGGATTCGTCCAGTCGCTGTCGCAGATCCCCAACCTCTTTCAACCCGTCTTTGGCAGCCTTGGCGCTGGCGTCACTCGCCTTCTCTGCCTCTTGCAACTGCATGGCAAGAAGGTCTCGTTTTGCCTCGCATGCGATCAGTCGCTCGCGAACCGCGGCGATCTTCACCACGAGCTCTTCCAACCCGGAGCGGAGCTCACCAAAAGTCGGAGCCGCTCCCTCGGACTCCCCCGTCGTTGGCTCCTCGGCCGCTCCGTATGCGACGGCGCCACCCAAGACCACGGAAGCCAGCAGGCTCGCCGCAATAACCGTCGCGGCCGACAGGCCAAGCCCTGGCCCCGTGGGAGTCCCTCGCCCACTACCTCTCGTCCATCGATGTTTCTGTCTTCTCACCGGCCAATCTCAGTGCGTCCGTTTCGGGTCGCCGACGCGCAGAGTCTACACGCCCCCAAACCCCGAATAGGCCGCCCAGCGGGGCGCAACTGCAACCCCGACGCCCCAATTGCGTAGAATTGGTCGGACCTACCGATGAGGGAAGAAGCCATGCAACAGACCTTCCCAAAACCGATCCCAAAACCTCTGGCCCCGCTCGTCGCCGGGCTGCTGTTGGCTGGTCTCGCTCCGGCGCTCGCCGAAGACACCCCCGCCACGTGGACCGACCAGCAAAAAGAGGACTTTCTCCTCACCGCCAAGGTCCTCGGGACCCAGGATCTAAAGGTCGGTGTCACGGGCTCTCAGAGAGCGACCCTCGAGCTCGGAGGACATGTCCACGATGCGCACGTCCAGACGATCGACGTGGCAAAACGGAAGTCGAAGGTGGGGGCACAGACCGAGGTCAACTTCAGAGACAGTTTCAAGTACAACATAGCCGCCTACCGGTTGGATCGAATGCTGGGACTGGGAATGGTGCCGGTCTCGGTCCTCAGGCAACACAAAAGAGAGAAGGCAGCCGTCACCTGGTGGATCGATGATGTTCAGATGAGCGAGCGCGAACGCGTCTCCCAGCAGATGAAGCCACCAAAACTGGGTCCGTGGCAAGAGCAACTCAACCGGGCCCTGGTCTTCGACCAGCTCGTCTACAACACCGACTGGAACATGAGCAACCTGCTCATCACCGACGACTGGACGATGTGGCTGATCGACTTCACGAGAGCGTTCAGAATCTACAAGCGGCTTCGTGAGCCGGAGAAGCTGCGAAAGATCGACGCGGACCTCCTGGCGCGCCTTCGAAGTCTGGAGCCGCAAACGGTCCGGGAGGAGTTGAAGGACGTTCTGACCGGACCTGAGATCAGTGGGATTCTCGGCCGCCGGGATGCAATCGTCGAACTGTTCGACCAGAGAATCGCGGCCCACGGTTCGGCCGCGGTGCTCTACGGAACCAGGTCGCGGAAGCAGAGCTAGGCGGCGACTGTCAGCGCACCCGGGGCTACGCTGATCTCGAGCGCGCCGTAGACGACAAAAAGCCGCTCTCCGTCGGCGTTGACCTCGAGCGGCCGGTCGACCTCTATCCGCGCTGACTTCGTCGGTTCGATCGTAACCGCCGGATGGCCGACATGCGTGCCGCGATAGATCTTCGCGAAGAGACGCAGCAGTGTCAGTCGTGACATCGCATGCCCCAAGGCCATGTCGAGCCGGCCGTCGTCGGGCTTTGCGTCCGGGGTGAGCTTCATTCCGCCGCCCATCCGGTTGCAGTTCGTCACGTTGACCAGCATCGCCGGACCCTCGAATGATCCACCGTCGTACTCGATGTTGAAGATCGGGGGCTCAAAATCGATGAGCGTGCGCAAGACTCCGTATGGATACGCCAGCGGCCCCTTGAGAAAGGATTGAGTGTTCGCGACTCGGCCCGCTTCACTGTCAAAACCGACTCCACAGTACAGCGCATAGTAGTGGCCATTTGCCACACCCAGATCGATCCTTCGTGCGGGCGACTCGAGTGCCCGATCCAGCGCCGTTCGCCAGTCCGCCGGCACACCCAAAGCATTCGCCAGGTCGTTGCCGCGACCCAGGGGGATCATCCCGAGCTCACAAGCAGTCCCCGCGAGGCCCTGGATCACATGATGAAAGGTTCCATCGCCGCCCGCGGCCACCAACCGCCCTACCCCCGCCTCCACCGCGGCCCGGGCGAAAGCGGTCAGGTCGGAGGCGCTCTCGCTGACATAGAGCGAACCGCCTAGAGCATCAACAGCCTCTCCCAGACCCGTCAAACACTTGCGGCTGCGACCGCGCCCGGCGTTCGGGTTGATCACAAAACGAAAGTCCGGATTCGGCTCCATCGCACGGCATGATAGCGGTAGCCGGGAGACTTCTGCTTTCCGGCCGGCTTACGACAACCCGGTCGAACGCCCGGCGGGAAACGGCGCTCGCTACTCAGCCTTGGACGAACAGCAGGCTGCCTCCGGCCCTGGCGGGTCGCGTTGCGAGCGGCGTGACGTGGCCTGCCAGGCGACGTGACACAGACGACGCCGGAGCGTCTTCGAGGAACGGCAACGCCGCAGGCCATCTCACGCCGCCGCTACCCAAAGGGCCCAC
>JAOTZA010000401.1 GCA_029861655.1 Acidobacteriota bacterium
CGAACCGTGGTCGGACGACTCGAGACCGCCCACCTCCAAAACGGCAAGGATCCAAAAGACCGGTTTATCGAAGTAACAACGGAACAGGAACGCCTGATTATCCCTCTGCTCGAGATCGTGGTGGCACGACTCGAACCCGAGATCTAGAGAAAGCAAAGAGAACCCGAGATGGCTCAGACACAAACTCCCGAATTCAACCTCAACGAAGTCCTCGAGCAGGTTTCGCGCGAGAAAGACATCGACGTCGATCGCTGGATCCTGGCCCTCGAGGACGCGATGGCGTCGGCGGCAAAGAAGCAGCACCGCATCAAGGCCCCCGTGCGCTCGGTTCTCGACCGCACAACCGGAACCTTCGACGCCTTTATCGTCAAACAGGTGGTCGAAGAGGTCGAGGATCCCAACGCGGAGTGGACCCTCGACGAGGCTCGGCAGGAAAAGGTCGACGCCGAGATCGGCGAGGAGATTCACATCCCCATCTCGACCGAAGGGCTCGGCAGGATCGCAGCCCAGTCCGCAAAACAAGTTCTCTACCAGCGCGTGCGTGAGGCCGAGCGCGAAAAGGTCTATAACGAATTCATCGACCGCGTGGGCGAAGTCGTCAACGGCACCGTCAAGCGTTTCGAGCGTGGTGACATCGTTGTCGATCTCGGGCGAACGGAAGCCGCGGTGCCGCGCAGCGAACAGGCCCGGCACGAGCGTTACAGCCAGGGTGAGCGCATCCGAGCGGTAATCATCGACGTCCATAAACAACCCAAGGGCCCGCAGATCATCCTCTCGCGTACCGATCCGAGACTTCTTGCAAAGCTCTTCGAGATGGAAGTGCCGGAGATCTACGACGGCACCGTGCAGATCAAAGCGGCGGTCCGGGCGCCCGGCGAGCGCGCCAAGGTAGCGGTCTTCAGCCGCGAACGCGATGTGGAC
This sequence comes from Acidobacteriota bacterium, assembly GCA_029861655.1. Lineage (GTDB taxonomy): Bacteria > Acidobacteriota > Thermoanaerobaculia > Multivoradales > JAHEKO01 > JAOTZA01. The sequence goes on from JAOTZA010000401.1 coordinate 922, forward strand.
CCAGTGGGGGCCTGCGTCGGCATGAAAGGCTCGCGAGTTCAGTCCATCATCCGCGAGCTTCGCGGAGAGAAGATCGACATCATCGAGCACTCAGATGATCTCGTGACCTTTGCCCAGAGCGCTCTGGCACCGGCCCGGATCACTCGTGTCTCGGTCACCCATCACGGAGAAGAACCGCACCTCGACGTCATCGTCGAGGACGAGCAGCTGTCACTCGCCATCGGAAAGCGCGGCCAGAACGTGCGGCTGGCGTCGCAGCTCCTCCACGCGCGCATCGATATCAAGAGCGAGAGCGATGTCAAGGGCGAGGTCGCCGACGCTCTCGCCATGATGCTGAAAACGGCCATGGCCGAGGAAGATGCGACACCAAAGACCGACTTCGATATCGCCAACGCACCCGGTGTGGGCGCAATGACGGCAGAGGGCCTGGCGGCCGCCGGCTTCGGCGATCTGCCGACGCTTCTCGGAGCCAAAAGCGAGGATCTAGAGGCCATTGAGGGGGTCGGCGGAAAAACCGCCAAGGCGATCCTCGAGTGGGCGGCGCAGTTTGCCGGCGAGGCCGGCAAGGGCGAGAAGGAGGACGATACGTTCTCGGCCGAGGAAGCGACGACGGCCACGATGGAAGACACCGACTTCATGGCGGCGCTCAGTCAGGCCTTCAAAGAAAGCGAAGACTCTCCGGCCGATGACCCAACTGCTGCGCCGACTGCCGATGCTGTCGATACCGCCAATGCCAGTGATACCGGCGAGGAAGAGTGAAGAGCCGCAAATGAGCAAGCTTCCCGTCTCACAGCTGGCCAAGATGATGGGCCTCGCCGAGCAGGACCTCGTCTTCAAACTGAAGTCGATCGGGGTTCGACTCGACGAGAAAGACCCCATGATCGACGCCGAGGTGATCAAGGCGGTTCTGGAGGGCAAGGCCTTACAGCACCCCAATGAGGTGATCCTGCGGGACAAGGAGGCCAAAGCAACCGCTCCTCCGGTTCGGCGCCGGCCGCCGACGAGGCGTATGCCCACCGGACCGCAGCGGCCCGGTAGGCGTCGGCCGATGATTCATCGGGTCGAACAGCGGATCAAGACCATTCCGGTGGCAGAGGCCAACAAGCCGGCCACCGCGACTCCCGCCGTCGCGCCCGGACCGACCGACACAGCAGCCCCACCCACGGCGGAGGCCACGGTCGAATCGGCGATCACGCCCGCACCAGTAGCCCCACCCGAGGTCGAAGACAAGGGGTCTGCCCGCGGCAAGCGGCGCTCGGAACGCCGACGTAGCGGACAGGCGACTCAGACCATCTCGTTTCGCGATGGCGCTCCCGAGGACCCCATCACGGTTTCCGAGGGGATGACCGTCCGCGAGTTTGCCGAGAAGCTGAATGTCAAGTCCAAGGACCTCATCCAGCACCTCTTCCAGCGCGGACTGATGGCGACGATCAATCACGTGCTCGACCCGGCCGATGCGGTCGAGATCGCCGAAGAGCTCGGCATAGAGGCCATGGCGGTCAGCTTCGAGGAAGAGATTCAGCTGCAGGGCGTGGAAGACCAGGGTGCAGGCGAAAGGGAGCCGCGACCGCCGGTCGTCACCATCATGGGGCATGTAGACCACGGAAAGACCACTCTTCTCGACACGATCCGCTCCTCCAAAGTCACCGAAAGCGAGTTCGGCGGCATCACCCAGCACATCGGGGCCTACGAGGCCGAGGTCGGCGGGCGAAAGATTGTGTTTCTCGATACCCCGGGCCACGAAGCCTTCACTCTGATGCGCGCCCGCGGCGCCAAAGTAACCGACGTGGTGGTCCTCGT
>JAOTZA010000105.1 GCA_029861655.1 Acidobacteriota bacterium
ACGGCGACGGGCGGATTCCTGCCGGACCTTTGCCAGCTGGAGTGAACCGGTGGCCCGTAGGTCTCGTATAGCATTCCGATCGAGATGAGAACTGCCGTGGTAGAACCTACGCTGGATGGATCGCTCCGATCGTTCGCAGTCCTTCTTCTGGCCGTCTGCCTGTCGTCGCCGGCCTGCGGCGCGGGAGATGTTGGCGCGGTGACCGGGTCGCTTCCATCACACGAGAACTGGGGCCGGGTTCTGGAGCAGTTTCAACACGATGGCGGTCTGGACTATGCGGGTCTTCAAGCGCAGCCGCAGGAATTGGACGCCTATCTCTCGGCGCTGAGCGAAGCGCATGTGGCGGGAGCGTCGCGGGAAGAGCAGCTGGCTTTCTGGATCAACGCCTACAACGCCGTCGTGGCTCGCTTTGTTGTCGATCTGTACCCTGGTGTCACCTCGGTGAAGGAAGTCGATGGTTTCTTCGACGGACGCGCCGTCCGGGTCGCCGGAGAGGAGCTCACCTTGGACGAAATAGAGGGCCGAGCGCTGGCTCTTTCGGAGCCCAGAGTGCATTTCGCAGTGGTTTGCGCCTCCCACAGCTGTCCGGATCTGTTGCACGAGGCCTACGATGCCGTTCGCCTGGAAGAGCAACTCGACACCCAGACGCGAGCCTTCCTCGCCAACCGAGAGAAAGGCTCCCTCTATGACGAGGATGCGACGGCCCTGTCGCTATCGCCGATTTTCAAGTGGTACGCGGGCGACTTCACCGGTGGTAGCACTGTGGTCGCTTTCTTTCTTCGCTCCAAGGTCCTCGAGTGGGTTATTCCGTATCTTTCTGAAGGGGTCTCTGATCGAATTCAATCGGCCGATGTAACGGTCCGTTACTTCGAGTACGACTGGTCGCTCAACGACAGACCGCGGCCCTAGCCCCTCGCGGTGAAAGTCGAGACGGTGGTGCCGTTGCTCTGCTACGATGAGCGGCCTTCTCGGCACCCGTATCGTTCCACCCCATGATCCAAGAGCTATTCCGCGTCGGACCCGTGGCCATCAGCCCGTTCGGCGTGCTGATGGTTGTCGCGTTCCTGGCCGCCTGGGCTCAGTTGCGCTGGGGAGTCCGGCGCCTGGGTGTCGGCGACGATGAAGACGCAAGTGCCTTGTTACTGGCGGCAGGTATCGGCGGAATCGTGGGTGCCAAGATCTACTACGCGGGATTGTACCGGGACTGGCGTTTGTTCTTTGATCGCTCCGGCCTCGTTTGGTACGGCGCCTTCATTCTGGGCACTCTCGCGGTGCTTTGGGTGATCCGTCGCCGTCGGTTGCCGCGCTGGCGGACTCTCGACGCGACGGCCCCGTCGGCCGCGCTCGGCTATGCCATAGGCCGTGTCGGTTGCTTTTTGGTTGGAGACGACTACGGCTATCCGACGCAACTGCCCTGGGGCGTGAAGTTCCAGTTTGGGCTTCCCGGTCCGACGACCGCCGGCTTCTTGCGTTCGGCGTACGGTGCCGATATCCCCGGCGATGTTCCGGCCGAGGAGCTGGTCGCCGTTCACCCCACCCAGCTCTACGAGACCACCGCAGGGATTCTGATCTTTCTCATAGGGTGGTGGCTGATCCGCCGCGGTTCTCGGCCCGGAACGGCATTGCTGGTGGTGCTGGCGCTGCTCGCAATCGAGCGATTTGGCGTCGAGTTTCTGCGCGCGAAAGACGACCGGTTCTTTGGACCGCTCACCGCCGCCCAGGTCTTGAGTCTGCTCCTGTTTGGGGTGGTCGCGATCCTGTGGCGTCGTCGGCCCGCCATCAGGACGGCGTGAACCAGCCAACGCCTCCGCGGCTGTTGACCATCGCCGGCTCGGATTCGGGCGGCGGAGCTGGGATCCAGGCGGATCTCAAGACGTTCGCGGCCCATGGGGTCTTTGGCATGACTGCCGTTACGGCGGTGACGGCTCAGAATACGGTGTCCGTCGAGGCGGTGCATACAGTTCCCTCCGCCTTTGTGACGGCGCAGATCGAAGCGGTTCTCGACGACATTGGTGCCGACGTCGTGAAGATCGGGATGCTCGGGAACACCGAGACCATCCGGGTGGTGGCGAACGCCTTACGTAGCCGGCCACGAATTCCGGTGGTTCTCGACCCGGTGATGGTGGCGAAAAGCGGTGACCGGCTCCTCGAGACCGAAGCGGTGTCGGCTCTCGAAGAGCATCTCATGCCGCTTGCCGACCTCGTGACTCCGAACATTCCTGAGGCTGAGATCCTCGCTCATTCGGTGCCCGGGGAGCTGACAGCCGACGGCTTGATCGATGAGCTGATTTCGCGGGGCGCTCGTGGAGTCCTGTTGAAGGGCGGGCACGCCGAGGGAAAAGAAGTGGTCGATGTGCTTCGAGTCTCCGGCAAGAGCAGCGTCTTTCGGCACCCTCGGGTCGCCACCACTTCGACCCACGGGACAGGATGCACCCTTTCGGCGGCCATCGCCGCTCGGCTGGCCAAAGGCGATGACGCCGTGACGGCGGTTTCGGGCGCCATCGGCTATCTCCAACGCGCGCTCGAGCAGTCATTCGTTCTCGGTGCCGGGCATGGACCGGTGAATCACCTTGCCCGAGGCGCCGAGTGACTCGCCGGGAGCCAGTACCGGATCTTCTGGTAGTGGGGGCCGGACCTACTGGGATCGCTATCGGCGCAGAGGTGCGGCGGCGCGGTCTCTCTCCGCTGCTGGTGGATCGAGGTCCGCTGGCGGCCAACCTCCTCGGTTTTCCGGCGTATATGAATTTCTTCACCACCCGCGACCTGCTGGAGATCGCCGGCGTGCCCTTTGCCATCCCGCACGACAAGCCAACGCGGAGGGAAGCGCTAGCCTACTACCGGGCTGTGGCGGACAAGTTCGAGCTGCCGGTCGCGCAAGGTGAAGAGGTCGTCGCCGCGGAGCCGACAGAGGACGGTTTTGTTGTTAGTACCCGCTCTGGCGCGGGGGAGCGGCGTCGCCCTGCCCGAGCTGTTGCCCTCGCGACCGGCTATTTTCATAGGCCTAGGCGTCTGTGTGTCGAGGGCGAGGATCTGCCGTGGGTCCGCTCGCGGTATATCGAACCGTACGGGCACTTCAGAGAGCGTGTTGTCGTTGTGGGCGGCGGTAACTCCGCCGTCGAGGCGGCGCTCGAGCTCTGGCGCAACGGTGTGTCGGTCACTCTGGTGCATCGGCGAAACGAGGTCAAACCGACGGTCAAGTACTGGCTCAAACCCGATTTCGAGAATCGGGTCGCGGAAGGTTCGATCGAGGCGCGCTTTGACTGCCACGTCACTTCGTTTGGAGACAACGAGGTACGGCTCTCGGGTCCGGGGGGAGACGACGTCTTGGAAACCGAAGCGGTCTATGTGTTGATCGGCTATTCCCCGGACGCCGAGCTCGAACGCCGCTGCGGAGTTCGAGTCGATCCCGAGACCCTGGTGCCGGTGTTCGATCCCGAGACCTGTGAGTCGAACATCCCCGGGCTGTATGTGGCCGGGACTCTGCAGTCGGGGACCGACCTGGGCCGCATCTTTATCGAGAACTCCCGCGAGCATGCGCTCCGTATCGTCGAGCATCTGTCGCGGCGGCTGCGAGGAGAGAAGGAGCCTGAGAGTGTCGGATAGGATTAGAGTTGAATGACGAAGCGGCTCGCATTGGGGGCGGGTCTGACGGTGCTTGGGGCAGTCTGGCCCGGGATCGTTGGGGGCCAAGGCCCGGGGGCACCGTCGCCCCTTCCCGGGATCTTTGGCGAGATTTTGGATGTCCGGGTTGTCAATATCGAGGTGGTCGTCACCGACCGGTCGGGGATTCCGGTTCGCGGGCTGAGCGCAGACGACTTCCGCCTTCTAGTTGATGGCCGGGAGGTGCCCGTCGACTACTTCAGCGAGATTCGCGGTGGGGTGGTGATGGACGAAGAGGCCGGCGGAGCTGAGTTGTTGCCGGGTGTGCCCGCCCTGGGGCCGGGGAAGGCGGTAGGAACCAGCTATCTGGTTTTTGTAGATGACTTCTTCTCGCTGGCGACTGACCGTGACCGAGTCCTGGACACGATGATCGAAGATCTCCCCCTCCTGGCGCCCGAGGACCGTATGGCTGTGGTCGCCTTTGATGGCAGCGACCTGGAGATGCTCTCGACCTGGAGCCAATCAGCCGAGCGTCTGCGTCGGGTTCTGCGCGACGCCAAGAACAGGCCGGCTCGAGGACTCCAACGTCAGGTTGAACGACGCCAGTTCGAGTTGGCCTCTTCGCCGTTCGAGTCGCTAGTTCTTACCGGCGCCGCCGACGGGCTGCCGACGTTTCGCACCGAACTGGGGGTGGACGAACGAGCCTATGTCTCGCGTTTGTCGGACCAGCTCAACCGTTCGGTGGCGGCCGCCGCCGCGACGCTGCGCAGCTTTGCCAAGCCACCGGGTCGCAAGGTGATGGTCCTGCTCTCCGGTGGTTGGCCCTTTATCCCAGCCGATTTTGTGGTTGGAGACATAAGTCGGGCCATCGTGGATCGTGAGGGCCCCTTCGGGGACAACCTCTACCGGCGACTGAGCGAGACAGCCAATCTGCTGGGCTACACCATCTACCCGGTGGATCTACCGGGATTCAACCAGTCGTCGGTCGACGTGTCGCGACGCACTTCTCTTCAAACCGGCGCCATCGAGAGTGGGTTTCTGCGTGAACAGGAGGTACACGACACACTCCGGTTTCTCGCCCAGGAGACGGGGGGGCGCGCAATGATTAACGCACAGCGATTCGACGCCTTTGCGAACGCAGTTGCGGACACCCGGTCTTTCTACTGGCTGGGGTTCAGCCCCGCCCGCGTTTGGGACGACGAGCGGCACTCGGTTCGGGTCGAAGTCAAGAATGCGGACTTTCTTGTTCGCTCGCGTCGTGGCTTTCTGGACTCCTCGCGCCACCGAGAGGTCAATATGGCCATCGAGAGTTCGCTGCTTTTCGGGAACTCCGCGGGCAGTGCCACTCTGGAGGCGCTGGTTGCCGAACCGGTGCTCGCCGGCCGCAACCGGATGAGTGTGGTGCTCCAGGTCGCGATTCCCATGGATAGAGTGACCTTTCTCCCCGTGGATGGAGGGCTCGCGACGCAGCTCGAACTGCGGATCGGCGTCGTCGACGAAGACGGGCAGCAGGCAGAGATGCCGGTGATTCCGCTGGGTCTGACGTCGCCCACGGAACCGTCGCCTGGGGCCCGCGGGAACTACGAGAGTACGCTTATTCTGAGACGCAAACGGCACCGGGTGGTGGTGGCGATCTACGATCCGCTGAGTGGTAGAATCCTCTCCACCGGTCTCGAGATCCAGCCGCCCAACGACCGCCGGAACAACCGACATCCGTGAAACCAAGGTTCTTCAAAGGAGTACTGGTCACCGTTGCCGGGTGGACCTTGACGATCGGCGTCTGCGGATCCCTGGCGGCTCAAGTACCGGTGGATCAAGCACAGGCAGAGGCTGCCTCCGAGGAGTTCTTTTCGGAAACCGTCAACGTCAACGTCGTCAATGTCGAAGTCTATGTAACAGACAAGAAGGGTCATCCGATCACCGGGCTGACCCAAGACGACTTTCGGGTGTTCGAAGACAAACGGCCAGTGGCGGTGACGAACTTCTATGTCATGGAGGAAGGCCGATCGGTGGGCGCCGAGGCGGCCGAGAGTCCGCCCGAAGCGCCTCAGGTGGCGGTGGAGAGGTCGGCGCCAGACGCGTCGCCATCGATTCCGGAACAACAACGGCTCAGTCTGGTCCTCTATATCGACAACTTCAACATTCGGCCTTTCAACCGGAACCGCGTGTTGAAACGGGTGCGTCAGTTTCTCGCCGAACATCTCGATCGCGATGATCGCGTGATGTTGGTGTCCTACGAGCGCACACTCACAGTGCGGCACCCCTTTACAAGCGATCCGAGGTTGATCTCGAGCGCTCTTTTCGACCTCGAGGACAATGTCGGTCATGCGATGACCAAGGACTCCGATCGCGAGGAGGTTTTGGAGGCGATTGTGGAAGCGGATAGCCTCGGCGAGGTCGAATGGCGGGTGCGCCAGTATGCCGAGACCGAGTACAACGACCTGAGCTTTACCATCGACGCCATGCGGGAACTGGTGGGGTCACTCGGAGGGCTTCCTGGAAGAAAAGCGATCTTGTACGTGAGCGACGGCCTGGCGATGAAGCCCGGCGAGGATCTCTACCATGCGCTGCTGCGGAAATTCTCGGATAGCTCCGTGCTCTCGAGATCGAATGACTACATGGCGGCTCGCCGTTTCAACGAATTGGTGGCGCGTGCCAACTCGAATCGAGTGAGTTTCTACACTATCGATGCAGCCGGCTTGCGGATTTCGAGCTCGGTCTCGGTCACGAGTCGCAGCGGTGGTGGGAACTTCGACACGCTGGTGGACTCGATCAACTTCTCCAACCTGCAAAGCACGATTCGGATGATGGCCGAGGAGACGGGCGGTTTTGCGATTGTGAATACCAACGACCCCACGTCGGGTCTCAACAGGATGGCGGGAGATTTCAACAACTACTACTCGCTGGGTTACCCATCGACGGCCAGCGAAGACGGTCGTTACCATCGGATCAAGGTCGAAGTCGATCGGCCAGGGGTCAAGGTCCGGCACCGCGAGGGCTACCGCGGCAAGAGTTCATTTACACGTATGGCCGATGGCACCACTTCGACGTTGCTCTACGGCTTCGAGCGCAATCCGATGGCCGTGAGTCTGGCAGTGGGCACAGGAAACCCCGGGGAGGGCGGCCACTACGTCGTGCCGATGGAGATCCGGGTGCCGCTCGACAAGGTCGTACTCATACCGCGAAGCGATTTTCATCACGGACGGGTCAAGGTGTATTTCTCGGCCATGGATGAGACGGGGGGGATGTCCGATGTACAGGAGATGCCGGTGGATATCCGGATTCCGAGCGATGAGTTGGAAGATGCGCTGGGTAGGTCTTGGGCCCACCGAGTCGAGGTGCAGATGCGCGTCGGCAACCAGAGGATAGGGGTTGGTGTGCGGGACGAGATGGGGGCGACCGAGTCGTTTCTCGCCAGAGCGGTCACCATCGGTAGCGGATGAAACGGTTGCTGGAGGAGAAGGCCGAGTCGTTTGGAGCGCTTGGCCGGGCGGCCGTCGATCTCGCAAGGGCCGAGAGCGACTCGTTGTCCGGAGAGTTGAAGGACTCGGGTAGGACGCTCGGGCGGTCGACCGTTTTCATACTTCTTGCGCTTTTTTGCTTCTTCTGGGCGCTCGGTGCGCTGGCTTTTCTAGCCGTCGAACTCTTGGCCTTCTCCTTTCCCCGCTGGGGTGCCGTGCTCCTCGTCTTTACCGTTCTTCTCGTCTCGGCGCTCTTGCTGGCCACGATCGGCTGGTTGCGGATCAAGAGATTGGAGAAGCCCGCGGCCATGGTGAAGCGGCACTGGTCCGAGTATCGGGACTGGTGGTCGGGTCGCTGGATCGGAGAGCGGCACAGGCGCAGCGACACGCGGTCCAGTGACGAAGCGCCCTGAACGCTGGTGAGAAGGTCCGGCTAGCCGTTCATGGTCCGAGATCGGACCGCGATGCGAGCCCTCCCCCTCGCTGCGGGCGTTCTACTCGGACGGTCTCTTGAACACCATGGCGATGTTGTCGGTGGCGCCGCTCTTGAAGTTGACCGAGGTGATCGAGATGAGCTCCCACCCCTCCTCGCCCAGGACGTTGAGTTGCGAGGCGGCGTTGGGGTCGAGCCGGTAGTTCTCGCTCCGGATGTTGATGATCTTGTACTCCCATTTCGTCATGGCGACTCCTTCCGGCTTGGCGGCGCTCCGTGTTCGCTCATTTCTAAGATTCTATCGTGAATCCTAGCTGGCCGCTGGGACGGCTCCGATCTCTATCCGGACCGGTATCCCGGGTTGGATCTGCCAGAGTTCTGCCAGGCTGGCTCCGAGTGCCGAAGGTGCCAAGCGAACCGGCCAATAGACTTGGCTCACCCGGAGAGATCTGCCCGTAGTGGGTCACGATGTGACGACCGGCACCCAAAGATGATCTCGCGCCGGGGGGAGTGCGAAGCAAGGGGCTGCTCGATGCTCCGTGCCGGTAGAATCAAGCCATGGACGCCGACCGCTTGCTGCTCGTTTTCACAAAACCGGCGCGGGCCGGACGAGTAAAGACACGGTTGATCGGCAAACTGAGCTCTCACCAGGCGGCCGAGCTCCACTTGGCGTTTCTCGGTGATGTGTTGAACCGGTTTCGGGATGGCCCCTTCGACATCGAGATCGCCTGGGCGGTGGACGATGCCGAGCGGTTGCCGGAGGAGTCGGAGTGGGGGATTGCGGGCCGGCGGCAGCGGGGCGCCAGTCTGGGCGAGCGGCTCCACACAACGCTCAGGGAGGCCGGGCGCAAGCACACCTTTGTCGTGGCGATCGGAAGTGACCATCCCGAGCTTTCTCTGGACACGGTCATCGCGGCGTTCGAGTTTCTGGAAGCCCGCAGCGATGTGGTCGTAGGCCCGGCGGCCGACGGTGGCTACTATCTGATCGGTTTGCGCTCGGAGAAGATCACTCGAGCCCTTTTCGAGGGCATTCCCTGGAGCACGTCGGAAGTGTTTGCGGAGACCTGTAGACGGTGTCGTGAATTGGACTTCGATCTCGCTCTGCTCGAAAGCGGCCATGATGTCGACACTCCAGCCGATCTCGATCGTTTGATCGAAGCGCTGAACGTAACCAATTGCCGTACTTCCAAAGCCGTCGACTGCCCGCTTACGCGTGAGGTGCTCGAGTCTTGGGGCCGTCTGCGGAGGGCCGAAGCGGGATGAAGATCCTTACTTCAGAGGCCATGCGGGAGGTCGATCGGCGGGCGATCGAGGAAATCGGCATCCCGAGCCTGGTATTGATGGAGAATGCGGCGGTCGGCGTGGTCGACGCGCTGGCCGAGCAGTATCCCGAGGCGTCCTCGGCGGCGGTGTTTTGCGGTGCGGGGAACAACGGTGGCGACGGCTTGGCGATCGCACGCCATCTCAACGCCAGGGGATACAGGGTCGAACTCTTTGTGATCCCTGGACGGGAGTACTCCGCGGATGCCGCAACCCAACTTTCGGTCTGCCGAAACCTGGGTCTTGCCATCGTGGAAGCCGATGCGAGAGAGGTGGCGCGAGCGGCAACGACCGTGGAGGTCGACGTATTGATCGACGCCTTGCTCGGCACCGGTCTCGAGCGGCCGCTCGAGGGCGGCTTGGCGGAACTGGTCGAAGCGCTCAATTCGATATCGCTTCCTCGGGTGGCTGTCGACCTGCCCACCGGTCTCTCCGGCAGCGGCACCGATCTTCCGGGGCCTCATTTGAGGGCGGATCTGACGGTGACTTTCGCGGCGCCCAAGATCGCGCACATTTTCCCGCCGGCGGCGGATTCGGTGGGGCAGGTGGTCGTTGCGGATCTGGGGTTCCACTCCGGTCTGTTGGCCGAGGCTCCCGGCAAGTTGGATCTTCTCCAGGCTGCCGAGCTGGCGCCGAGTCTTTCTCCGCGTCGCCCGCCTTCCCACAAGGGAGATTTTGGTCACGTACTGGTACTGGCGGGCTCGGTCGGCAAGACCGGCGCCGCGGTGTTGACCGCGCAGGCCGCGGTGCGCGCTGGAGCCGGGCTTGTGACGACAGCGGTTCCCACTTCGGTGGTGGATGTAGTGGACGCCGGGTCGATCGAGAGCATGTCGCTGCCCTTGTCGGTCGCCGCGGACGGTGGCCTGGCGAAGGCTGCCGCCGCCGAGATCGCCGACGCCCTCGAAGGAAAGGAGGTTCTGGCCGCGGGGCCCGGTCTCGGAACCGCGGACTCGACGGTGGCACTATTGCACTCGGTGCTCCCGGAAGCGGCGGTGCCTCTGGTGCTCGATGCGGACGGTTTGAACGCTTTTGCCGGCCGGCTGGCCGATCTCGCTTCCCGATCGGCCGAGACCGTTCTCACCCCGCACCCGGGTGAACTGGGCCGCTTGCTCGGAGTCCAGACGGCGGAAGTAGAGAAAGATCGGCTGGCGGCGGTGAGGGCGGCGGCAGCCAAGAGCGGTGCGATCGTGGTCCTGAAAGGCCACCTGACCGTGATCGCTGAGCCGGGAGGCGACGTTTCGGTCAACCCCACGGGTAACCCCGGAATGGCGACCGGTGGTTCAGGCGATGTGCTCACCGGTGTCATCGCTAGTCTGATCGCTCAGGGCCACGACGCCA